>NZ_JAAHHE010000047.1:0-38884 GCF_010692525.1 Moorena sp. SIO3B2 | reverse complement strand
TGAACAACCAAATATCTTAAATATACCTATTGACTTAAATATTAAATAATGATAAATAACTAATTAAGGTTAGTTCAACACATTAAAAAAACTAAACCAAGCTCAGACTATGAAGTTAAAAATAAATAATTTGCAATCTCAGGAACCCGCAACTGAGCCAATCACTCCCTCCAAACCTCAACCCTCCAAACTATCACAACAGGAATTGGATAGCGTAGTTGGTGGACTAAGTTGGGGGGGCTGGAGTAACACGAGTTACACCTATCGTTTTTGGTAAAACAGGATAATGCTTTGAGTCCAACACGCTGAAAAAATAAAAGGGTATAGGTGCGCTTTCCGGATTAAGAATTAAATTCACCACAGGTCGCACCTGTGGTAACGATGTAGTGGTTTAGCTACAGTCTGCTCAAGGTAACAGGAGCTAAAATCACTACTTGTTTACTACTACCAACAAAATCCAGGTCATACTGTTAAGTTAAACAGAAATAATTGGTAACCTAAGCAATCAACCTTCTGAACGAATCAACTGCTGATAAACTCCCCCTTCCTCCCACAATTCTTCGTGAGTTCCCCGCTGCACTACCTTACCCCCTTCCAGCACAATAATCTGATCACAATCCCGAATCGTACTCAGGCGGTGGGCTACCAAAATACAACTACACTGACGCGATCGCAAATTTGACACAATCATTTGTTCTGTCTGGGCATCTAAAGCAGACGTTGCTTCATCCATCACCAAAATTGCTGGATTTTTCACCAATGCCCGGGCAATTTCCAACCGTTGTCGCTGTCCCCCACTTAAATTCACACCCCCTTCCAGCAATTCCCCGTCATATCCCCCCGGAATTGCCATGACTGCTTCATGGATAACCGCATCTTGACAAGCTTGGACTAATTGCTGATCGGTTACTGTAGCATTCCATAAGGTCAAATTATCCCGCACCGTCCCGCCAAACAGAAAGATATCCTGTTCCACCAGAGATAAAGAACTGGCCAAGACCTCTCGCGGAATTTCCCTTCTAGGAGTCCCATCCAAGAGAATCTCCCCTTCCCAAGGTTGATAAAGTCCACAGATCAGTTTAGCCAGGGTAGATTTCCCCGAACCACTAGCACCAACTAAAGCAACCCGTTGTCCTGGTTGCAAGGATAGACTGAAGTTCTCAATCAAGGGCGGGTCTACATGGGAGTAACCAAAAGTAACATCCCGTAACTCCACATAACCTTGCAATCGGGAATCAGTAATGTCACTGTCTACGTCATTTTGAATTTTGAATTTTGAATTTTGAATTTTGACTTGTCTTGTCTCCACTTCCGAATCAAGGGAATTACCCAACACATCATCTAAACGATTCAAATCCCCTTCTAATTCCTGGAGGGTACTCCCGAAATCTACCAAGGTATTAACAGGTTGTTGAAAACTGATCATCAAACTTTGAAACGCCACCAACATCCCAATACTGAGGTTTCCATCCATCACCCGCCAACCCCCAACCACTAAGATCAACATCGAGGTTAAGGAGGTAAGTAATATGGGCAAAACCCCCAACATCTGGTTTGTGACTTCCAACTCTTGCTGAGCGATCGCAGCTTTGGCATAATAACCAGACCAGCGGGAAAAGAAATCCGACTCCAAGGCTGATGCTTTCAAGGTTTCCATACTCTGGAGGGCTGCAATACTTACCCCCGCAGCTTTTCCCCAATCTTGGACTAAGCGCATATTAGCATCCACCCGCTGTCTGGCTACCCACTGCAAGGCCAAGCCATTGATGGCGGAAAAACAGATACCAATTAAGGTCAGTACTCCATCATAGGCCAACATCACCACAGCGTAGAACAATATCATCACCGTATCAATCACCGTAGTTGCCAATTGTCCAGATAGCACCTGACCTACTTTATTATTCAGACTGGCACGATTGCTAATTTCCCCGGCATATCTTTGAGCATAAAATCTCACAGGTAATCTCAGAATATGCCATAGGAAACGAGTGGACATCCCGACAGCCAGCTTAATCCTCAGCTTTCGTAAATAGCGCAGTCGCAGCAGGGTCAGAATCCCTTGAAACACCGTGGTAATAATCATCCCCAAAATTAGGGGACGCAGCCATTCCGTGCGATTTTCTACCAGAATCTCATCCACAAACACCTGACTGAACACTGGGATAGCTAATCCTGGCAGCACTAACAGAAATCCTGCCAAAATACAGTATAAAATTGCCCCAACTGAACCTTGTAAACGGTCAATCAATGCTAAGATAACACTAGGTTTACGACCCCCCTTGTTAAACTCCGGTCCCGGTTCCATTACTAGGATAATCCCAGTAAACCCCTCATCAAATTCTTCCCAAGACACCCTGCGGGGACCCGTAGCGGGGTCATTGAGGAATACCCAATGTTTGCTGAATCCTTCCACGACCAGGAAGTGATTGAACTGCCAAAAGACAATGTAGGGGGGAGATACTTCTTGAAGTTGTTCTAGGTCTTCTGCTTTAAAGCCATCTGCAACCATTCCGTAACCTCTAGCAGCAAGAATCACATTAGAAGCTTTGCTGCCATCACGGGAAACCCCACACTCAATCCGGAGTTCAGCTAACGGGACAATGCGATTATAGTAAGCAAGAATAATAGCTAAGGAAGCGGCTCCGCATTCGACTGCTTCCATTTGTAAAATAGTAGGAGTTCTAACACGCATTTATAGCATTTTTATTTTAAGGGAGCAGGGAGTAGGGAGTAGGGAATAGGGAGTAGGGGTAATAAAATTTAATGTACCTAATAAGTTAAGTATTCAGCTATCAGCTATCAGCTATCAGCTATCAGCCTTGGCCTGTGGCCACACTACTTGAGGTGCTTTTGAATCAAATAAGCACCTCAAGTAGCGTGAGCTTTTAGCTCACGGCTGACCGCTGACCGCTGACCGCTGACGGCTTACTCACAAACAAAAAAGTACCCTGATTGGGTACTGTTGAAGCTTGATGTCATTGTCCATAATGCAAAACAAGCCTCGCTAAAATCATGAGGCTTCTCGCCGGATAAACTAACCAACAGGAGCTAGTCATGATTCAGACAATTAACACTAATAGCAAAATTAGCCACCAAACCTCACAGGTTTACACAAGTACCCCTGAGCCAAGAAACAGTCTACCTAGCATTTCCGTTCGTCAGCCCCTACCCCACGACATTGTTGACGAAAAAATTTGGGTTTCAAGCCCCGTCCTTCGCTGGATAGAAACCTGTTTATTGTGGAGCCTTATTCAATAAGTTTTAACCATGCATCCGCATAGCCTGCCGACCATAAAGGCTCCACTATCTTACGGTAACTTGGCCGTAGGCCACGCTGCGCGAACAACGGACGGCTTTCTTGACAGTTTTATTTTTTTGAGCTACAGTTTACGTAAAGTTGTTCCACGTCAAATGATCGTCTTAGAGTTCAAAGTCAAAGGGAATAAAACTCAATATGCCGCCATCGACGATGCGATAAGGACGGGTCAATTTGTACGCAATAAGTGTCTTCGATATTGGATGGACAATAAAGGCGTAGGACAAAAAGACCTTTATCGCCATAATACGTGGCTCAGATCTGAGTTTCCTTTTGTCAAAGATTTGAACTCTCATGCATGTCAGGCTTCTGTGGAACGGGCTTATAATTCAATTTCTAGGTTCTATAGCAACTGTAAAAAACAAGTCCCTGGGAAGAAAGGCTATCCAAAGTTCAAAAAGTTTTGCAGATCAGTTGAATATAAAACATCTGGCTGGAAGCTTTCCCCTGATACAAAGTCAATCTCCTTTATTGACAAAAAAGGAATAGGCAAATTCAAACTCAAGGGGACTTGGGACTTGTGGCGCTACGACCAAAAACTAATCAAGCGAGTTAGGTTAGTTCGCCGCGCAGATGGTTATTCTGTTCAGTTCTGTGTAAAGGTTGATGTCAAAGAGTCTTTAGAACCAAGTCATACCAACATTGGTTTGGATGTAGGACTAAAAGAGTTCTATACAGACTCAAAAGGAGACACAGAGCCAAACCCTAGGTTTTATCGAAAAGGAGAAAAGCGCTTAAAGTTTTATCAGCGTAGAGTTTCTCGCAAAAAGAAAGGCTCATCCAATCGTAAAAAAGCCAGAAATAGATTAGGTAAGACACACCTCAAAATAAGTAGGCAGCGTGAAGAACATGCCAAGAGACTGGTTAGAAGTTACCGCAAGAAGAGTGCAGCCTTTATAGTTGGTAGGCTATGCATCAAAGGTGGCAGGTTTTGTTGTAAGGCTGCACTCTTCTAAGGTTTCGTCTCCGGCACGTTGCGTAATCCACTCTAACGATGTGGTTGCTTACGAAGACTTGAGGATTAAAAATCTGGTGAAAAATCATTGTCTTGCCAAATCTATTAATGACGCGGGTTGGTATCAATTTAGAAAATGGTTAGAGCATTTTGGCCAAAAGTTTAATAGGCAGACAGTAGCAGTCAATCCTGCCTATACCAGCCAAAATTGTTCAGACTGTGGCGAGGTCGTTAAGAAGTCTTTATCAACCAGAACCCACGTCTGTGAGTGTGGTTGTGAATTAGACCGAGACCATAATGCTGCGATCAATATTCTAAAAAGAGCCTTGGGTACTGTGGGGCACACAGGAACCTGGATCATAGATCCGAACGCTTATGGAGAATTGGCCTCTACTCTTCCTGATTCCGGTCTGGTTGAGCAAGTCAGCTCGTTGAAGTAAGAATCCCCGTTCTTCTAGGACGGGGAGTGTCAAAATCCCATTCGTGTCTGCGGCATTGCTACTGGGTTTGAAGGCATCATTCACGTCGGTGTCCGGGACAATAATGATACCGAGTTATTCCGGAATTTTCTCACTGTTGGCGGTAATGGCATCCTCGCTAACTTCTCGGTAGGATTGCCATTGAAAATAGTCCCAGCAACCCCCCAAGGTACCCTTGAAATTTTCAGTATCTCACCAGCAAACGGCAGTGAAACCAATAAAGTAATCGTGCCAATTGTTTTCGGCAACGCCTTGCTGCTTCGGTACTTTGGTTTCTATCAATACACTGTCATCCCCGGAGACACCCTCTTCAGCATCGCCCAACAAGTTTATGGTGACGGCAGATTGTCTCGTCGGATATTAGAAGCCAACCGACACCAAATTAAGCATGCTCATCAGATCTATCCAGGATTAGTGTTACGAGTTCCAGTCTCAAAGTTTTAGTTATAGAGGTTTTCAATTTAGTGAGGTACATTTTTTTAGGTTTTAGGTTTTAGGTTTTAGGTTTTAGGGAGCAGGGAATCGGGAATCGGGAATCGGGAATCGGGAATCGGGAATCGGGAATCGGGAAACAATATTGTGTACCTCATTAGACTATAAACAGCTATAGTGATAATATAAGTATTTGTTGCCTACTCCCTACTCCCTACTCCCTACTCCCTACTCCCTATTCCCTTTACAATAATGACAAACTACGAAATCGAAACCCAAGAATGGTGGGTAGAACGTTGGAATGAATTACTCAATTCCTATCGCTTCAAAAAGCGTTTGGAACGGGGACGTATTTATGCCAAAGAAGGCAACATTCTCAGTATTGACTTTCTAGGACCACAAGTAGTGGCCAAAGTTCAAGGAACTGCTCCGGAGCCCTATGAATTGACCATTTCCATCGAACCCTTTACTGAGGAAGACTGGAATTATGTGGTGCAAACCCTGGCAAGTAAAGCAATTTACTCAGCTCAGTTATTAGCAGGAGAAATGCCCCATAATATCGAAGAAGTATTTACTTCCAATGGTTTAAGTTTATTTCCCTTCACCCTCTCCGACGTTCGTTCCAGATGCAATTGCCCCGATCCCAAAAATCCTTGTAAGCATATCGCAGCAGTATACTATGAATTAGGCGATCGCTTCAGCGAAGACCCCTTTGTTTTGTTCCAGTTGCGGGGAAGCACCAAAGAACAAATCCTTGATGCCTTGCGTAAATTACGGAGTGGTCAAGCACCAGAAACTTCGGCCACAGAGCAGCCATCGTCAATTCCAAATCTCACGTCTGCTGATCAAAACCCTGATCAAAACAGGGAAGAGGGGGAATCCGCAATCGACGATCCTGAAACCTCAGTCAATATTCAGCAATTTTGGCAATACGATCAGCCCCTCGATTCTTCCCTCGTGGTAATTGCACCACCAACAGATAGTGGAACCGTCCTTGATGTCTTAGGAACAATTCCTCTAGGAGGAGCTGACCCTCGTGTCATGCAGTATTTAAAGGGAATTTATCAGATAGTCAGCCAGCAGGCCGTAATCTCAGCATTAAATCGAGATAGCTAATAGGCTAATAATTAATTCCCTGTTGGAACTAATGTGCCTATTTTAGCTATCAGCTATCAGCGTGTCGCGTATCAGCTATCAGCGTGTCGCGTATCAGCTATCAGCTATCAGGTTTTAGCGTTCAGGTTTTGAATAAAACAGATAAGCATTGGTTTAATCTGAGTTACCTCAGCTGAGGGCTGACCACTGACCGCTGACCGCTGACCGCTTAATGCTAACAAGACTTCTGAGCCACACCCTTATACATATAGCCCATAATCTTAGGAAATTTTGGTTCATAAAACTCTTCTAACTTCAGAATCTGGAAATGGTTTTCAACCAGCTGTTTGATATTACGATTGAGATGACAGCCATCCGCAATAATCTTTTGTACAGGGGTCAAGCGATTTTGCCAAACCTGAACCTTAGACTCATCACTCATGCCATGCTCAATAAAAAAGAACTTTCCCCCTGGTTTGAGCACCCGATAAATTTCCTCTATAGCCTGATTTACCTTACTAATACTGCACAAGGTCCAGGTGCTCACTACACTATCGAAGCTATGGTCAGCCATCGGTAAACTTTCCCCATTCAGCACCCGAAAATCAACAGTAATTTCCGATTGATTAATACGTTTTTTTGCTACGGAATCCATCCCAGGATTAACATCAATAGTTGTAAGTTTTTGCAGGTGCTTGGGGTAATACTTTAAATTTAATCCTGTGCCAAAGCCAATTTCAAATACTTCCCCAGACACCTGAGATAAAACCTCTTGACGATACTTGGTTAAGACCGGGTCAGACATAACCCAGTCCAGAAATCGGGGAAAAATTAACTCTGAATATAAACTCATGATCCAATTACCTTGGGATAACCTTGAATTGGTACTCATGATCAATTATATATATAGCAAGTCTTAATTAGTTGAGTTACAAAGTACTGGGTTTTAGGGAATAGGGAATAGGTAAAAAATCCTGAGGTGCGACCCGTGGCGAATTTAATTCGCCAAGTAAGAGCGCACCTACGTACCTGATTACTATGAGAAACGCTATATAAATTATAGTATTAAAGATAAATATGAGCGTGCAGGCTACCGGGTGAAGTATGACAAGTATATTTGATTGGATTAATCAATTCCGAAATGCTTGGGGTGACAACTTCCAGGCGGTGGGTGATTTGGTTCTTTACGCCTGGATTGTAAGTTTTGTCAATTTAGTCTTATGCGGGGGAGCACTGAACGAAAAGTTTGGTATCCAACCCCGCACCTGGCTTGGGCTAGTTGGTATTTTGTTTTCACCCTTCTTGCACAAAGACTGGAAACACTTGATCGGAAACACTATTCCGTTTGCGCTCCTTGGCTGTTGGGTATTGTTACGAGGAACCGATGATTTCTGGGTCGTGACCTTGGCGATAGTCTTGATTGGTGGTTTGGCTGAATGGCTACTTGGTTCACCTAACACTGTCTCTTATGGCGCGAGCGGTGTAGTTTTTGGGTATGTAGCTTTTCTGATCGCACAGGGGTATTTAGAAGGTAAGCCCCTGTTAGTCATAGGTTCTAGCGCTATCGGTGGTCTCTATGGTTTTACACTCAGAGGTTTATTTCCTGGTGAAACAGGGATCTCCTGGCAAGGACATTTATTTGGCTTCCTGGCAGGTATGCTTGCAGCCAGCTATTTGGACACGTTTCGGAATCTGTTTCTCTAAGCAAACATGGGGCTAAAGGTTAGACCTGATGTAAGCATATGCGCGTAGCCCATTAGCTGAATGCTTACAACCTGATGAATTTACCCAGTTTTGAGCCTTACTGGTCAAGTGGTCTGGCTCCTGGCCGTAGTTCCGGTAAAAAAAATCCCCGCTAGCGGCCAGACTAGCGGGGTGTGCTTTTCTCTTTGTGTTCTCAATTAATATTATTGGCCAATCATGTATGATTTGGTGTTTACTTAACGTCAATTTTTGGTGTGATTTCATATAAAGTTTTATAAACTTGCTTGTTTTGGTCGATCTAGTCAATCTGAGCATCAGGTGATCTCAACCAAAAAACTCCACTAGCCTGATACTAGTGGAGGCAGGGTGTGTTATTAGTCAACTTCATAATAGATATGCGATGTTGCTGATCTGGTTTGCTTAATGTATGGTTTTGTGTGTGATTGAGGTTGTTGCTCAGCAGAAACAGGAGTATACTTTTTATTCCAATTATTCCATCATAGCATAAAAATTGTGGCTGTCAAGGGCAAAAAATCTGAAAGATCCGTAAGTTATGGTAATAGTTGCCTAAATTTGACTATAATTACCTATGATACAACTAGCCTTTTGTGGAGCGCTTTCTGGTTATGGATAACAGAAAAGCCAAGTTGAAAGACTAGAGGTATGTGAGGGACAAAAAAAATACCGAAAAGTCCAGAAGTGTGGAGCCCTTAAAACCTTCACAACTTATGAAATCATGACTGCTGGATAACGTTGGTTATCTGGAAATCAGGTTATTTATACTGTTATTTTTACTGTTAAACACCACGATTATATCGTTATTCCCCATTACGGATTACCCACTTACCCGTAGCAAAAACCGTAACTAATGGAACCGAATTCTCCTGTAATGGTCATATTAGAACAGGGTATTAGCAACGGAGACGATCAGATGAACCATCAAATCCTTAGTCGTATAGCCACTGTTATGGCAGTCAGCATCCTGCTTACAGGTATATTGGGGTGTGTGTCGGAAAAAACCAATGCCCTTGACCCTCTGCCTAACTCCGAACCAACGAAAGAATCAATTTCAGCTAACCAGCAACCAAATCTAGACGTAGATACCAATCTTGTAGACGCTAATACGAAATTTGGCTTCAAGCTATTCTCAGAAATTCTCAAGCAGGACACTAACAAGAATGTTTTTGTCTCTCCTACCAGCATCGCCATTGCCCTAGACATGGCTTACAACGGTGCCAGCGGTGAGACTCAAGAGGCTATGGCAAAAGTCTTAGAATTAGAGGGATTGAGTCTAGATCAACTCAACCAGGGGAATAACGCTTTAAAAGCTAGCTTGGAAAATGCTGACCCTGATGTCGAGCTGTCTATTGCCAACTCCCTGTGGGCTAACCAAGGCATTGACATCAAGCCCAAATTTCTTAAAAACAACCAGGAATTCTACGACGCAGAGGTCACAGAACTTGATTTTAGTAGTGCCAAGGCTGCCACAAAAATTAACCGTTGGGTCAAAAACAACACAAACGGCAAAATCAAAACGATTGTCGATCGCACTCAAGGGGATGACTTACTTTTCTTAATCAATGCCATCTATTTCAAAGGTAGCTGGACAAGAGAATTCGATAAGAATAAAACCTCTAATCAACCTTTTTATATCTCCGGTTTAACCCAAAAGCAACACCCGATGATGTATCAGTATGGGAAGTATAAGTACTATGAAAATGATGCCTTTCAAGCTGTAAGTATTCCCTACGGTAAAGAACGGCTGAGTTTGTATGTTTTCTTACCCCGTGAAGGTAGCAGCTTGGCAGAATTTAAACAACAACTCACAGCGGAAAACTGGCTACAATGGATGAAAGAGTTTAAGTCGCGAGATGGGTCAATTCGGCTACCCCGCTTTAAATTTGAATACGATATTAAACTCAACGATTCCTTAAAAGCTTTGGGGATGGATGTGGCGTTTACCGATAACGCTGATTTTTCTAATCTGACCTCTGAATCAGCAGCCATTAGTCAAGTCAAGCACAAAACCTTTGTAGAAGTGAATGAAGAAGGCACTGAAGCAGCCGCTGCTACTTCTATCGGTATTGTTTCGACTTCGATTAGCATAGATCAACCATTTAATATAGTGGTTAATCGTCCTTTTTTCTGTAGTGTTCGGGACAATAAAACTGGCGCAATTTTGTTCATGGGTTCGATTGTGGAACCGTAAGCTATTAGCTATTGGTTTAGTTTGAATGTTGTTTGGTTAAAGGTTGAAAGTTAAAGGTTGAAAGTTAAAGGTTGTTTGGTTAAAGGTTGTTTGGTTAAAGGGTAAGCATTCAGCTATCAGCGAACAGCGTAGCGCAATCGGTGCTTTTGAATAAAATAAGCTGACCGCTGACCGCTGACCGCTGACTGCTGTTCCCGTAGCGTGCGCGTAGCGCATATGCTTACGTTAAAGGTTCAGAAGATAACCTTTAACCTGGTAACCTCGTTAACCTTAGGCAGGTAGCTTGAATAGAATTGCATCCCAAATACAGTATCCCTCACGTCCATATAATAGTGACGAGGGATCAGCAACACTCTGCTGACCAGAAGGACTTACTTTCTTAATTTCTGGATAATCGTTGTCCCACAACACTTTCCACTGACCAGAAACATCGAGTTCCTGCATTTCTAAATTTAACCCATAGGCAATGAAGTCTTCTTGGTTATTGCGCTCAAAGTTGATCGCATACAAGTTAGACTCGGAAGATCCTTTCACAACCGGTACCACCCCTGCTGGCTGATAGGGACCGTTGATTTGTGGCGAGACAAAATGGTACAGACTGGAGTGAGTAATGGAGGCAGCGTCGTCACCAAGTTGCTCAAGCCAACGGGGATTCACATGTTGCTTCATCACAGAGAAGAACATGTGCCACATTCCTCCTTTATAGTAAACTTGGCTTCGCTCACACTCGTAAAAAAGACCTTGCTCACCTTCATCGGTCATGAAATGAGGAAACAGGGCTGGTGGCAAGAGTGTATAGGGTCCTTCGAGTTGATCTGCTACTGCTAGACCAATACAGCCTTTCTTGGGTTGGGAATTTGTTTTGGCAGCAGCAGATAAAAACATCCAATACTTGCCTTCGTGAAATATCGGGAAAGGATCGCGCAACTGGCGGTGACGTTGGTCTGGCATCAATGGATGGTCGGAGTAATCGTAGTATTTCTCCCAATCAAGAAATTCGATCAGTTGGGGAGCTTGCCAATCAATCTCGTGATTATCCCTAATTATTCCCTTACAGAAGCCAATATACTCATGAAGCAAATTAGGACGGTCTGGAGATCCACCGTAAAAGAAATACAGGGAATTTTCGTTTACCAACCGTAAGCTTCCTGCTAGAAGGCGAGAGCTTCGCCAGTAGTCGTCCCGGTCTGGCTGAAAGACAGCATCTAAGTCTTTAATTACAGACAAATCTTCATCAAGAATAGCCCCACCCATTTCCCCTCTCTGCCAAGGCACTCCCTCTAAATCCTTTCCTCCTTGAAGGTAAAGCAGGAGATATTTTGAGAGAGCTGCTTGACTTGGAGCAGGTTGATGAGGCGTTGTCTGGATGCTGATATCATGGTTGAACAGTTGCTCTAAGGTCGCAGCGTCGCTCCTGCCCTGATCGAGTTGTTGTATCATCAGCTTCTGCTTAAGATATTTTTAGTTTTGTTAAGGGAATATTATTTTATTTAATCAATGTATTATTTGTTTGACAAGAGGATCCATCAAATTCCAGGGATATGGAGGACAATATAAGTATTTATACTTATATTTGACCAAGAATTGGCGATCGCCAATTCTCCTTGATGATATGTATTACTTAGTAATACATTAAGGTTACACGTTTGATGGCCTAATCGGTAGGGTTGCTCATGCAAGTTTAGCATCGAAGTATAGCGCTACGCGCAAGTCAGCAAGGTGCTTGCGTCAGAAGTCAAAAGTAAGCTAGGACTAGGTTTCGGAGTTTAGGAATGTCAAAAATCTGAATGCGTAGTGCTATATAGGCTGAGATCCTGGCGTTGCTGAATTTAGGAATGAATAGGAGTAGAGTGGGCATCCTGCCCGCTCGAAAATATGTGGGCATCCTGCCCGCTCGAAAATAAGCATGAAACTGGCTTGATGCCAGTTCCACGCAAGATGCCCATTCCACAAACATGCCCATTCCAGAAAACTCTTAAAATCATTCCATTATTAAGCAACGCCGAGATCCTATCTAGAGGGCGCAAGCCTTGGGCTCCTAAATTAGGGTTTGGCTTCGAGTTTGGCTTCGGGTTTTCCTTTCAACTGCGTAAGTCCTAGTGTAAGCATTCAGCGGTCAGTGGTCAGTGGTCAGTGGTCAGCGGTCAGCTAACGTAACAGAAATTAAAGCAATGCTTACCCGTTTTATTAAAAAGCTGAGAGCTGAGAGCTGATAGCTGATAGCTGATAGCTAAATGCTTACATCCTAGTAATCTCACCTTAGTTAAATCTTTGTCTATGTCTTCACAAGTTAAAGATTTGATTGTGATGCCAATTAATAAGCAATTTTACCAATGACATTTCCCCAACACTATTTGTTATCTTGGAATAAGTTTGGTAGTGATAGGTAAAAAAGCGAGTACAGACCTCGCTTAAATGGTATAGCCTTAACCTATTCTGAATCAATATTAGGAATTACGTAGTAACTCTCTGATTATCTGATTAGAGGGTAATTTATCAATTAAGACACTATGCTTTACTATGCTTTGAGCGGTCAACAGTGAGCGTATTTGCTGATAGCTAAATCAAACTCAAACTTTATGCCCGTCCAAAGTATAGATATAGTTTTAAATCCTCTCAGTACGTAATTCATCACTAGTTTAATGTATTCAGGAAAAAAAATTGGCTTGGATACATAGACTAGTGTTTAATCATTAGGCGTTGCTTCTATAAATTACACAACAATTAGTTAGATAGGCTCTAATTAAGCGGTAAGTAAAATTCCTTACCTTACCCTACTACCGAATTATTACTTTCTACTCTCTAGTTGACGCCTTAGTAAAGAGGCTAACTGTTCTAGGGAGTTAGTCACAGTTATTCACTAACGAATACTCTTACACAAAAGCAGGTAACTCATGCTTCCTAATCACAGTTTACAAATCCCAGATAAATGGATCTGGGACTTCTGGCTAGCTCAAGATATTTCCGACTATCACTTATTTTACTTGCAAGCTTCTAAGGATTTACCGGATCCAGAAGACCGACATTGGCATGTTTCATTTGGTCACGCTGTTTCTCAGGATTTACGGCACTGGCAGATTCTACCAGATGCTATGAAGCCTGAAGCTTATGGTGACGTGGATGAGTACACTAATTGGACTGGCTCCGTAATTCGTCATGATGGTCTGTGGTATCTCCTATACACCAGCACTGAGCGCAAAGAGCAAGGAAAAATCCAACGCATCAGCCTTGCGACCTCCAAAGATTTAATCCACTGGGAAAAACATCCGAAAAACCCGGTGATCGAGGCTGATAGTCGCTACTACGAGAAGTATGATCTCCAGCACCCTGAGAAAAACCTTTGGTTCGATGAAGCCTGGCGCGATCCTTGGGTGTTTCAGGATCCAGAAACAGGGGAATTTCATGCCTTAATTACTGGTCGCGTTAACTATGGTCCTGCCGAAAGTCGGGGCGTGATTGCTCATGCCACTTCACAAAACCTGATTGATTGGCAAGTATTGCCACCATTAACTGAGCCTATGACGTTCGGGACTATGGAATGTCCGCAAGTGGTTCTTATCCAGGGGCGCTACTATCTGCTCTTCTCAATCCCCCCAGGAGAATTTGTTGATAGTAACCTCACGGGGACCTTTTACATGGTTGCTGATCATCCTTTAGGACCATTTTCTGCGCCAATGGCACTCTGGGTTGATTCAGTGAAGCGGCTCTATTCCGGGAAACTGGTACAAGGTCCTGATCAGATCTGGTACTTTATGTCATGGCGTAATTTCGCTCTAGACGAGAGCTTTCTCGGGGATATCAGCGAACCTGTGCCGATCACAGTTGATGACCAGGGCAATTTGATCGTGCTTGAACCAGCAATGGTTGATTAGATGTCTTCGGGAATTCAGTAATAGGCAATCGGAAACGAGGAAGAGGAATTATAGCGGTTCTCAGTTTGATGAGGTACATACTAAATTTATTCCCTCTCCTCTGTCGGTTCTCACTTCCATAGACGAAATGCTTAAGGGGGCACAGCGTGTGCCCCTAAAATTAATATGGTCAGTAACCAATTACCAATTACCGATTACCGATTACCGATTACCAGAATGAGTCTGCCTAACTGGATTACCTTTTCCCGCTTACTGGGGTTGCCCTTTATCCTATACTTCCTGAATCACCCAACTGACCAAAGCCGCTGGATCAGTTTCGGGATCTTTCTCCTTGCTGCTGGAACGGATTGGTTAGATGGTTATCTAGCTCGTAAACTGAACCAAATTACTGATTTAGGCAAATTCCTTGACCCGTTAGTGGATAAATTTTTGGTACTAGCGCCCCTACTAGCATTAATTGAGCTAGGTCAGGTACCCGCTTGGGGAGTCTGTTTGATTTTGGCACGGGAGTTAGCGATCGCAGGTTGGCGAGTTAACCCCAAGTTATCCGGTAGCGCTAGCATACAGGGAGCCAATATCTGGGGTAAACTCAAAACCGTCAGCCAAATTAGTGCGATCGCACTTTTAATTGCTCCAACTCCCGACACCTGGATCATCCCATCCCTTGTCCTTTTCTGGCTATCGGTCGTCCTAACCTTAATCTCTGGTTTAGTTTACCTGTTACCCGCTAATATCTGGTCATCAACGGCAAAATCCACGTCAGCTTGATCCCGACCTGAAGCCAGATAATCATTCTCAAAGGAATCCTTCAGTCCCGAAAGCAAATCATACTCCGGTTGCCAGTTAAGTTCCGTCTTAGCCTTATGGATATCAGCAAAAAAGTGCTGTAATCGAAATGGGAAAGCCTTGCGCTTACCAAAATCAAACTGCTTGGGGTCATAATGCACGAGCTTGACCTCTGAAGCCGACTTACCACAGGCCATAGCACAGGTTCGTGCTAAACCATCAAAGGTGACATAGCGTTCCCCGGACACATTGTAAATTTTCCCAATCGCTTCCGGATTCCCCAATACTGCCGCCATTGCCCTCGCCAAGTCCTGACAATGACCTAACTGAGTAATGTGCATGCCATTACCAGGGATGGGAATGGTGCGATCGCGAACAATCCGGTCAAAAAACCAAGCTTCAACATCATTATAATTTTGGGGACCATAGATATAAGTTGGACGAATCGCCGTAAATGGCACCCCAAGTTCTTGTAGGTAAGCCTCAGTATGATGTTTACCCTTGTGGCGAGAATTGGGATCAACTGGATCTCCTTCGAGATGGGGTAACTGCTCCGACTTCAAATACACCCCAGCGGAACTCATATACACAAAATGCTGCACCCGGTCTTTAAAAATTTCCACTAACGGTTGAGTATCACTCAACTCCCGAGCATTATTATCGAAAATTCCATCAAACTCTTGAGACGATAACATTTCCTTGAGCTGATTGGGATCCTTGCGATCGCCATGAATCTGTTGGACTCCTGGCAGTGGCGCTGGCTTATTTCCCCGATTGAACAGCACCACCTCATGGCCCATCTCCACCAAAACCTTGGTTAAATAAACCCCAACAAACCGGGTACCACCCATGATTAAAATTCGCATGGTAACTAATTACTAAAAACTTTGATTCACGCTATGGATTAATTCCCTCTTCGCGTACTTTGTGCGTAAGTATTCAGCTATCAGCTATCAGCTATCAGCTATCAGCTATCAGCTATCAGCTATCAGCTATCAGCCATTGGCCAAGCTACACCGAACAGCTTTTGAATAAAATAAGCTGACGGCTGACGGCTGACGGCTGACCACTGACCGCTGACGGCTGACCACTGACCACTGACCACTGACCACTGAATGCTTACCTTTGTGCCTTGGTGGTTCCAAACCAAACCACCAATAGCATTGCCAGGACTTGGAGAGTTACTCTACTAGTAGGGGCACCCTACTACCTAAGGGCGTTTGGTGCCCAGTTTTGGGTAAGTCCTGATGCCTTAAAGTCGCAACTGAGTCACAGCAATATTACCCGAAAAACACACATCCACATCAGTACCAGGAGCGCGATCGCGTTTGTTATACTCCCCCTCATAATAGTAGTGATCCCCGTCCACACGATACTTTGTCGGTAACGGTTGAGTACTCGGTTCACAAAATACCACCTCTGGCTCAGGTGAACCCGGTTCCAAGTGAGGTAAATTCACATTCCAGTAAGTACCAGCATAAATCGGACGATTCAACAAATCCGCCAACACCCTAGCTGTCAAACGACTGGCCACCTCCCAATTAATCACCCAAGGTTTTTTAATCCATTGGGAAATCGCAATACCTGGTATTCCCTGTATCGCCGCTTCCCTAACCGCCGCCACTGTACCAGAAATGTAAACATCAACCCCCAAGTTACCGCCAGCATTAATACCTGACAGAACCCACTTTACCTCTGGTATAATATGTGATATTGCAAGGCGAGTACAATCCGCTGGGGTACTAGAGACTGCATACTCATAGTCTGACCGACGTTGGACGTGAATCGGTTTATATGTAGTCACCTGATGGCCACAGCCTGAATGATGCTCCACCGGAGCGATAATTACAAAATTACCGTTACCGTTGACCGCTTGCTCTAGTGCTTTAATTCCGGGAGCATCTATCCCATCATCGTTCGTTAGGATTATAGTCATTAGTTTAGTCGTTAGTGGTTAGTCATTAACAGCTGAGTATGGGAAACGATCTAATCCAAGCCAAACTATCAAGGAATATCGAAACCGTATTACAAACTTAAAGTCAATCATCTCAAATTGCTTGAGCATTTGCACGCTTATACTTACTTTGGGTATAAACTTAGCTTTTGGTTTAGCTATTGAACTTAAGCTCTGATCTCCGTACAGCTAACGAGCTAATAGCTGTTTACCCAGGAAAGTAGCCCTTAAGCTGACCGCTCAATGGGTATAGCTGCCCATGAGCAGCCATCTGACAACCTCAGTTCAAAATCTTTCAAGCAACTGTTATGGCAAGTCAGGGATACATCTACAACCTTCAACCTATTGGCACACCAGGATTATGACTCAAAATAGCAAAAATCAGCCATCTACCCACTCTCAGCCAACTGTTAATTTTACCGAAGAAGAGCTGCAAGATATCTTACGCTATGCTAACGAACACGGTATTAATCCTTTTAGACTAGTCAAAGCCATTGCCCAAATTAGGAAACAGAGAATTGCTCAGGCTCACCAGAGTCAGATTCGGACCAGGGAAACTGTGTTTCAATAGAGGTTAGTGGACGGTAGTTAAAGTCCGTGTGAATTTGTTGGCCGTCAGCTTCTTTAACAAGAAGTGGTCGAGGTAATTACTCTGCTACTCTATGCATAGTTAGGAAGGGTAAGCCAATACACAATTAATTTTTTTTCCTTATATCTTAACACTCTCAGTGTGTATCGGATATACTGAAATAGTAATGGTAAGGTCGATACCATTAGGGAAACAAAAACTCAGAAATAATTGACTATTAAATCCCTGAAAACTGATGTTTGTAATTTAGATTCTGATCCACAAGTTTAAAAAAATCCGCTTATTCAGGATTTTAAAATACAGTACCTTCCTAAACCCTTTGGTTATTTTAGTGACTTTTAAATAAAAACTGCTCTTTATTTTAAATGTGAATTAACGGGTTAATATCCTTGTCTTGATGCAGTCGCTCATGGGGGAAACCACGCCAGTTGCTCATGGTTTGTTCGCGTTCGCCTTTGGCGTGGCCTACGGCCAAGCGTCGCCTTTGGCGATAGTTACCGTAAGACAGGCTCGCCTTAATCAATGGAGGCGCGCTTTCCGCTTGAAGAATTAAATTACGGGGTCGCGCCTCAAGTTTTAACCCTTTTTTGCATAACCTACCAACCATAAAGGCGAGCCTGTCTAAGGTTTCGTCTCCGGGGGGAACCCCCAAGACCGCACTGGCTCCCCAAGACCGCGCTGCATCGCTTAAAAAAGGATTCATGAAACGGCAAAAAATACGTCAAAACCTGAATATTTAAAAAAAAGTAACCGTTATTACAGGGCTATTTCATTATGGTCTGAGATGGGCTGCTGCTATTATAGATGCACTTTCAAATTGAACCTGGGGTTAAAACAATGGGAATAGCTAGGGTTAAAGGTAGTAAACTTGTTTGGGTCGCAGAATTAACTGATAGAGGGTTTTACGTTCGGGATGCTCTAACTACCTGCTGGTAGTGCATAGGTTCATACTCTAGAAAAAAAAGACTCTCCTACTACAATCAAAGATTTAAGTTCCCATGTAATTTGAAAAATCACTCGTTACCAACAGAGGGGTTCAGCCACTAAACTATTAAATTTAAATGGGCGACAGCTTAGTGGGGGAGGGTTGAATTAAATTATATACGTAACTGGTGAACGATAACACTCAACAGTCCATAGCTGATAGTATCATCAGTATTCACCTTTACCTGTTAGTTTAATAGAGTTGGTTTAATAGAATGTGGTTAACCACCATCACTGCTACGCTAGGAAGTTTCCAAGCAGTTCCAGATCGTCAAAGCGTGTGTATCATTACTTTCAATCTCAGCTTAAAGAACCCTAATGCAGACTAAAGCTTATAGTGACCTTTTCCCACTATTTAATACAGCTAGCCCAAAAACCTTAGAATGGTTTGAATCCATTGCGGTGGAGCATGAGTACCCAACCGACCGAGCTATCATCATGGAAGATGCTTGGGGTAATGCTGTTTACTTTATTGTCTCCGGCTGGGTTAAAGTGCGACACTTACGCGGTGAAAACGATGTCACACTGGCAATTTTGGGTCGGGGTGACTTTTTTGGTGAAATGGCAATTCTTGATGAATCTCCCCGCTCCACCGATATCGTTGCCATGTCGAACGTGCGACTACTGACCATTTCTGCGCAACGCTTTATTCAAACTCTGTTTAAAGATCCCCAGTTGCACCATCGCATGTTACAACTGATGGTGCGGCGGTTACGTCAGAGCAATGTCCGGTTACAAAATCGGTATCAGCCTCCAGCGGTTAATTTAGTCAATACTCTAGTTGGTTTGGCAGAAAATTACGGTGAAATCACTGAAAAAGGCACAGAAATCTATAACATTTGCTATCAAGACTTAGCTGACATCACAGATATCAGTGTAGAGGATACTACCAAAATTATGAAAAAGCTGGAGAGTAAGGGCTGGATTAAGGCTGACCCGGAGCAGCAGACTATGCGCTTGATGAATATCAAGCAGCTAACTCAGCTTGTCAGACGAGGTAGCTCATGAGGCAAGATTAGCTCTAGGTACTACCTGCGCCACAAGGGAGGCGTGGGCTGTGGGACTAAAGTTCGTAAAACCCACATTCCTCACTACTCAATACTCACTACATTGTGTAGTGCTAAAAAATGACGAATTTTGAGGATTTTGCGATGGGGCTGACGCCACCCCCCGAACGGCTAATCGCCATTACCCTGACTCACTAAATCCTCTTCCTACACCCCATACCGGCTTGACCCACACTGGTTCACCCTACAGGCTTGTCACCCTACACTCGACACCCTGTCTACTTTTCAAGTGGGTTGTTAGCCTCTTAGGTTTAGGAGATTTGGCTGAATTTACCAACATCGGGCTTGATAGATTACTTATCATAAGCTAATATTTCTTCATAAAGTTAAATAAAACTTAAATTAATTAACCTGCCTACACCTGTAGGGTGCTGACTTACTCCCGGGGAATGTAGATAGATTAGGTCTAGCTTCTTCCCAAAAGCTAAAAACTTTCTGTAAGATAGCAGAATCGGTTTTTATTTGTGATCAGAGCACCGTCTTAAGTTTTACTAGCTCTCAATCAAGCCAATTTAGAAGATTTTTGGAGGACTATAGATATGCGGATAGCTCAAGTTTCCCCCTTATGGGAGAGAGTTCCCCCACCAGGCTATGGTGGGATCGAACTAGTTGTGAGCCAACTCACTGATGAATTAGTTCGTCGCGGTCACGATGTCACCCTATTTGCGTCTGGAGATTCCATCACTAAGGCTAAACTAAAGTCTGTGGCTCCTCAGGCTTTGCGCCTTGACCCCTCCGTAGAGGCACCAATAGTTTACGAACTACTGCAACTGGCTCAGATTGGCGAGGTGGCTGATGAGTTTGACCTAATTCACTTTCACACAGGGATGATTACCTTTCCGGTGATTGACATGTACAAGACCCCTGTGGTTCATACCATGCATGGTCGCTTCGGCCATGATATTAGCAAGGCTTATGCGCGATACAGCCACATACCCCATATTAGCATCAGTAATCATCAGCGGTCATCCGGACCAGAGATGAATTACGTTGCCACCGTTTACAATGGTGTTAAAATAGAGGATTATCCGTTCAATCCAAAACCAGCCGATGACCCCCCCTACTTAGGGTTTTTGGGTCGTTTGTCAAAGGAGAAAGGACCTCATCATGCGATCAGAATTGCCCGTGAAACTGGCTGGAACTTGAAAATGGCGGGCAAGGTTGATGTAGTTGACCGGGAATTCTTCGAACAAGAAATTGCTCCGGAAATCGACGGTAAACAAATTCAATACTTGGGTGAAGTCAGCCACGAAGAGAAGGTGGAATTATTATCCAAAGCCAGCCTGACCGTCTTTCCGATTACCTGGCCCGAACCTTTTGGTTTGGTGATGATTGAGTCAATGTGTGTTGGGACTCCAGTGATTGCCACGAACTTTGGCTCTGTACCGGAAGTGGTGGCCGACAAGAGAACTGGCATAATCTGTGCCAATGTTGAGGATATAAACGCTGCCATTCCAGAGGCTCTTAAACTGTCTCGGGAAGAGTGCCGTAAGTATGTGGAAGAGACTTTCAGCGTTCCCAAGATGGTTGATGGCTATGAAGCGGCTTTTCAGAAAGTGATCGAACAGCATATGTCAGCTAATGGCACAACCTCAGCCCCTGTCAGTGCAGTCTAATCGTTTTGATATTGCTTAACGCTTTGTCCAGATAATTATAGGAAATCGGGAGGCAAAACTCCCCACATTCATGGGGAAAATGTAGCCCACCACTGCACTTTTCAGTGCGGTTAATCTGTTAGTATCAAAAAGTGAAACCCAGTAGGAAAAACCATCTACGTTTTGAAATAATCTAGTTCAATCTAGTTAAGGAAAAATCCCTGCAAAGCAGGTCACTACTAGATCCACTAGTCTACCTATAGGTGGGAAGCAATGGTGGTAATTCACTCTAAACATAAAAATTAAATAGAAAAGTCCTGAGTTGCCAAGTTCATTGATTTCTGAATAAGAAATGACAGGAACTGATTTATATTAAGCAGCACTCGCTACTCAGTACTCAGGACAAAACCCACAAAAATATGGCTGGGTGAATTAGACTTCACCCAGCCAATTTAGTTCCAAATAGTTAGTTAATGCATACCCTAACAAGGAATTAAACGATTTCCTGCTAATTGTTTGTGGAGGTTGCTCCAGTGTATGCCTTCGAGACTGGGTAACACCAGGTGGGCTGCTCCAACTCGTTCAACTGGACCAAGTCCTACAGCCCACATACCAGCAGCTAGAGCGGCTTCGACACCAGATCCGGCATCTTCTACTACTACACAATAAGCGGGTTCCAATCCCAACTGCTGTGCTGCGTGCAAGAACAGATCTGGTGCTGGCTTAGAGCGGGTCACACTGTAGCCGTCAGAAATTGAATCAATGCGATCGCTAATACCCAATCGTTCCATAACTTCCTTGGCATTTTTGCTACCGGAGCCAATCGCTACTTTGATACCAGCTTCCTTGAGTTCAATCAGTAACTCTAGAGCTCCAGGTAGTAAGTCAGCCTTAGAGATGTTCTTGATCAATTCCAGATAGTACTTATTTTTGCGATCCATCATCTCTTGGAGTTGGTCTTCTGTGGCTGAGCGACCGTTCAAAAGTTCCATCAGGGACTCTCGACGTGAAAGACCCCGCAGTGCTTCGTTGGCCTCGCGATTAAAGGGAATACCCTCTTCATCGGCTAGTTTTTGCCAAGCTTGGTAATGATATTCTGCGGTATCGGTGATTACGCCATCTAAGTCAAAAATCACACCCTGGATTTGAGCTGGAGAGCCGGGGGGTCGAGAACTTGGGGAGATGGTAGCCTCAGATTGTGCTGTTTGAGTACTGGTTTCTGGATTGAGATCAAACTCGTACTTCTTTCCACGCCATTGCAGCTTAAACTTGAGACGTGTCCAGCCCGGTAGGAAGTGGGGAATAGCAACAGGTCCATTGTCTGTGAACTTGATCCCAGCGCATCCAAAGATTATAGCTTGCCATACACCACCACCGGAAGCACCATGAATTCCTTCATGAGCGTTACGCCGCACATTTTCGAGGTCTACCATCGCTGCCCGCATAAAGTGTACATAAGCTTCCTCTGTCTTTCCTAATTCACAGCCGAGGATGGCGTGAACCGCAGGACCGAGGGACGAACCATAGGTGTGATCGGTGCGAGGAGAATAGTAGTCCCAACTTCGTTGCAAAATTTCCCGGTATTTCTCTGGCTCAGAGGTTACGCCGTACTGCTCCCGCATCAGGTATAGCAACATCAAGACATCTGGCTGCTTGAGCACTTGCTTTTTACTTGCTCCCTCAATGCCAAGGATAGCCTGCATGGAACGGGTACGTGGCTCGTAATCTTGGAGGTTGATGTCTTCAATTTGGAAGAACCCCTCACACTGTTCGATTAAGTCCCTTTCATGGTCATAGGGTATCCACATCCGACGGATAATTTCAGACCACAGACTAACTCGGCTTGGGGTTAGCTCCAGTGTTTCTTCCAGTTCTTTAGCTTTCTGTGGATGTTCCCGACGCAACCAGTCTAGGACGAACTGAGCAGTCTCTAGGTGCCATTGAACCATGCGGTTGGTGAAGGCATTGTTGTCTACCCCTTCGTGGTATTCATCCGGACCAATCACATCCCGCAGTTCATAGCGTTCCCGTTTACCATTCCACTCAACCCGAGTTCCCCAGAATACCGCTGTATCTAGGATAATCTCAGCACCGTAACGCACCACCCAGTCATCATCACCAGTAGCCTGCCAATATTTCCAGATACCATAGACTACATCAGTAGTGATGTGGAGTTCGCGATCGCCACACCAAATTCGGATCGGGTCTCCATCCTTCTCAGCAGAGAGAACCCAGCGAGGGGTTACTTCGTCGCCGGTGTCAGCACTTTCCCAGGCGTAAACGGCTCCCGGATAGCCCTGAAGCTTAGCTTTACGCCTTGCCCCAGGTAAAGTATGGTAACGGTAGGTCAGCAAATTCTTGGCAATCTGGGGCTGAGTTAATATCATCAGCGGCAGCATAAAAATTTCTGTGTCCCAGAAAACGTGACCCCGATAGCCAAAACCAGAAAGGGTTTTAGCGGGAATATTCACCCGGTCATCATGACGAGGAGCACTAATGAACAGTTGGAACATATTGTAGCGTATAGCAATCTGAGCGTTGATGTCCCCTTCAATGACAACATCACTATCTTGCCAAATCTTATCCCAAGCTGCCTCATGTCGAGAGAATAGGGTTAGATAATCTGGTTGGTTGACCAGGTGTTCCTGGGCTACCTTTTCTGGGTTTTCGGTGTCCCGGGATGTGAACACACTAATTACTTTATCCAGGGTCACTAGCTGTCCTGAGCGCACGTGTAAGCTAGTGGCTAAGGTGGGGTGACCTTCACAACCCTTTAGCTGTATTTGGGCATCATCAACACCACTTACACTGACTCGGGAAGCCATACCCAGTTCGATAGCCGTATGACGGGTGCGAACGTGTAACCAGATACCTCCTTCTGATGTCTGGTTAGTTCCCGTTGAAATCTGACCCTGTTTCAACCATTCCCAGTGGAGCACCCCTTGGTTATCTGGGTAGCCATTGATGCTGGCTTGAATTTCGATGGCGCCATCGAAATCCACCGGAGTGATTTGACAGCGAAGGGCTAACAGATGGTCATCAGCCATACTGGCAAAACGCTCGACATGGATATCGATAGTCTTACCACCAGGACTACGCCAACGCACATCACGAGTTAGCTTGCCTCGATGCAGGTCAAGTTGACGTTCGTAGTGCAAGATCTCGCCTTGATCAAGACGAAAGCGTTCACCTTCTACAACTATCACTATAGGTAGCCAATCAGGACAATTAGCCAGTTCAGTATAGACAACTGGCACATCGTCGTAGACACCATTAATCAATGTCATTGGCCATGCACCGTGATACCCTTCCTCAAAGCTACCTCGGGTACTGAGGTAACCATTCCCAAGGGTAAAAACGGTTTCCTTGTAGTGCAATTGAGTCGGATCAAATTTGGTCTCAGTTACTGTCCAGTCGCTGTAGATGTGGTTAGAGCTAGATGGGGACGATACTTTGGCATCCATAGTTAGTCGTTAGTGTTGCTGTGGTGGGTGGTTCCTTGAGTGAGGTCAAACGCTTCCCTTCCCTTGTGGGGTATAGGGTGTAGGGTTTAGGGAGTGGGAGAGAGAGCTGATGGGGGTGTGAACAGAAGATGGCACAACGCCACCCTTGAAACTCGGATCACTAACACCAGATTTTCCCCATACCCCATACCCGACAATCTAAACCCCTGCTGTCAAGGGAAGGCTACTAGCAATTAATTGAAATAGTTATTGGCTCAGGCAAATTGCCCATAATTAGTGAATTCACTAATAATTATGCGATTTCCGCATTAACTGACACATCAACAAATCTTTGGTTAGCTGTTGGTAGCCGACATCGGACGATGAGTTTAGGTCAGTTAACGATAGGAGGCTTAATAACTAGTAATTTCTATAACTAGTAATTTCTAGAATCAGCCTCCATGATTGCACGGGTTTTGTGCAACTGAGATCGGGAGTAAAGTTTGTCGGACTTAGTCCCGCTTCCGCGAAGGGCAATGTTGGTTGTAAAGGCTGGTTGGGCTAGCAGCAGATTTTTCCCTCACCTTAACTACTAGCGGCAGGGCTACGAACTGGCGGTCATTCGTAGCTGTCGTAACCATTACAACGAGCGGACTAATGTCCATCGTGGTGCATCTTAGCTAGTAAATTCCCGATTAACCGGAAATTACCAGGGAATTAACTAAGAGTGAGTTCTTATTAGCTTAAAATCAGTAGAATTTGAAGGCTTTTAAGCATTACTTTAGAAACAGTCAGCTCAACCATTCAGTTGTGATGCTTTCTGCTCCCCCTCCTCACTTTTTTATAGCCCATAATCTCTGATTAACGCGACCTATGCTTGGCTAGTAAGTTTGTCGCTCTGGGTTTGTAAATCAGATAGAACAAAGCTTCTAGGTAGCGCAGCAGAGCTTCTCGGCTTTCTTTAGAGGTTTCGCTCCAGAATCCGTAAATTTTTGCGAGTGAGAGCAGCTGTTTGGTATGCAACTGCCAATTGTATTTATCCCGAACTCGCTTGATACCTGCTTGAGAAATTTTCTGCCAGTAGTCAGGGGTGTGTTCGCACTTTGAAATAAATTGCTGAATTTTTTCGGCAGTATCTTGCAAGTCTGTGGGATTAATGAGAAACCCATTATCGCCGTTTTGAATAATCTCTGATGGTCCACCAAATTGAGTAGCAAATGTTGGTAAACCGGAGATCATGGCTTCTAAAACCGTTAGACCAAAGGCTTCAAAGCGAGCAGGATGGACTAAAAATCCCCCCAAATCAGCAATCACTCGGTAGGATTCACCGATATCAGGGGTGGTCAGACGTAGTCCGATCCATCGAATTTTGCCATGAAGATTGTATTGCTTAATTAGCTGGTTAAGCTTCTCGATTTCCCCTTTCTCTTCTGGATCAGTGGCGTCCTCAACCCTGACATGGCTAGTAATTAAAATTAGGTTGCACTTTTGCTGAAGTTCTTTTGAACTGGCAAAGCATTCCACTAAGCCACTCAGATTTTTGATTGAGGTTAGGGGCGCAATACTCAGAATCGGGCGCTGGTTAGGACTGTTGAGATAGCCGACAATTTCGGGGTCTTCCTTGCTCAACAGCAAGTCTTTAACCCGTTCACTGTCGTGGGCAATCCGGTCTGATGTCTGGGTGTAGGGAAAGAAAATGTTTTCGTTGACCCCTGGTGGTACCACATTAAATTTGGGGCTGAATAACTCAATCCCATTCACCACATGATACAGTTCGGGCATACTGAAACACTTGTAAGACTCGTAGTAGCCTACACTCTCTGGTGTTCCCACAAGCTCCTCATAGGTACTGGTCAGAATGAAATCCGCTGAATTCATCGCAATTAAATCAGCGGTGAATTGTATGGAGAAGTTGTATTGGGACTCAAAGTCTTTCCAGTAGAGGTCACTAAACAGATATTTAGGCTTTTCCATGGTGTGGGCAATACTGCCATGGATAGCGTTTAGGCGTCTCGCCAGCAGAAACGCAACTAAACTTCCATCGGAATAGTTTCCGATAATTAAGTCTGGACTACCCTGGAATTCTTCTAGCAGCGCTTTTTCTGAATCTAAGGCAAAGGATTCGAGATAGGGCCAGATCTCAAATTTGGAAATCCAGTTTTGAGTGACTTTTGGGTTAAATTCCTGGAAAGGAACCCGTAAAATCCAACCGTTGCTGGTGCCTTGGATTTTTTCTAGGCGTAGATTGCACTGGGTACCTTCACAGTTGGGAATTAGGCGAGTCAGAACGATCACCTTTGGTTCGACCCCCAGAACGTCAAGACCTGAGAGTTTAATATTGTTTTGGATTGTTTGTTCCAGGCTACGGGCTTGGTCGATGACGTATGCCACTTGACCAGCGGTGTCGGGAAGACCCAAGACTCCTTCTTGACCAACCCAGCCATGAACGGAAACCAGAACAACCCGAAAGATTAGGGGAATACGAGAAATAAAGGCTTCGAGGACTGCATGATCAGGAGCGTCCATTAACCGCTCAAGCAGTTCTAGGGTTTCGCGCACTCGACCAGCAGTGTTACCCCAACCTGCTTCAAAACCGAGAACTTGAAGCTCGAAGCGAAACTTTTCATAGGGGGTGTGAGCTGGTAGCTCTCCCACTAATGTTAGTGCTTCCTTAAGCTTTTCAAAGAGTTGAGTAGTTGAGTCAATCCGGTTATTGAGCAGTAATGGTGTGTGGTCGTAGTGGTGCGCTTGTAAGTTTTTCAACAGCTCCTCTAGCCACTGCTCAGAGTCAGCAAATAATTGGCTAGATAGGTAACGGTTAAGAAACTCCAGCCCATTGCCAATCTTTCTCGGGTCACGAATTGTAGGAGTATTTTTGTAAAACGGACCAACATCAATTTCTAGCAGACCCCCTTTTTCTGGGAAGTAGCGCTTAACCCAGCGATCGCGTAAGCTCAGTAACTCCTCCACTGGCATTGGTTCAAAACTGGTCAAATCCGCTGCTAGCCGATAGATTTCTTGAGAAGCAACCCTTGTCCGCAAGAGAAGCCAAAGGTTTTTCTCTTCCAGAATAATTTCGTGGGTATAGTTCAGTAGTTCGGCGATAGAGGAAGTTCTTTTAAAGTAAGCAGGCTTGTCATGAGTAGTGCAGTAATTATCAAACGCTTGCAGAATCTGATTCCTTAGAAAGTACCGCTCTTGTTCAGATCGCAGTTGACTGATAAACTGACGCAAATCGGCTTTCTCGTTACTTTGGAGAACAGCTCGTAACAAACTAGACATAGTAACTTAGCGTGTCTTGTCCATGGTGGGTCTGTAACCTACTCCCGCTCTAGCCCTTGGCTAGCAGGGAGTAGGATTGTCGTGGGAGATTGGCTCACTCCTTGGGATCTTCTGGCAGTGGGGCAATAGCTTACCCCACTATCTTGATTGGAATTAGGGCGGGGTGTGCCAAGCTTTAAGTAAGCAACCGCCATATTTACATGATTCCCCTAGATCGACAAGGCAGTTGGAAAATACATGGAAACAATTAAGCTTTTAATTTTGATTAAAATTTCAGCAGGATAAATAACCTACACTCAAACACCCTGAACAATAGGTTTCAACTCCCACGCACTAATGGTCAAGACAGCTTGCCGATCATCATAACTGGGCAAGTATAAAGGCAGTGCGTGGGAGATCAGCGCTTAGTGGTAAGGGTCAATTCTATGAAAGCCTTACCACTGTCACGCCGGACAAATTTATAGCCCTATGCTTTGTCCTTTCCCTTTGCCATTAACTGGAGCTTTGGATCACAACCGTGAGGTTACCGGAATTTTTGACCACTTTACAGGTGGTGGTTGTATCAGATCGTTCCAATTGCAAGTCTAGCACCGTTGAGCCAATCCGCAAGTTACGAACTAAGAGTTGATTGATAAAATTTGGTAAAGTTGGTCGGAAAATACGTAAATTTTTTCCTGGAGCATCCGGTCGCAAATTCACCATCATTTGCAGCAGTTGGAAAATGCTGCCAGTTGCCCAGGCTTGGAGAGGACAGGCTCCTGGATACTTTACCGGAGAGCTGTTGGAAGTGCGCTGGTAACCAGAGAATAGTTCTGGAGGACGATAGTAGGGTTGCTCAACTGTCATGTCAATCATGCCTTGGGCAATTTTTAAGGCTTGATCGACTTGATTTAGCGTACGCAATCCTACCGCAATCAAGGAATTTTCGTGGGGCCAGACTGATCCCACGTGATAGCTGATCGGGTTGTAAGCGGCGGATTGATTACTAAGGGTACGAATCCCCCAACCATTGAACATATCTGGTGCTAACAGTCGCTTTGCTACACTAGCTGCTTTTTCTGGGGTAAAAATGCCCAAAGACAAGCAATGACCAGGATTGGAGGTTATGCTATCTACGAGTTTTCCTTGTCCATCTAGTGCTAAGGCACAGAAGTCTAGGTCCTCTAGCCAAAAATCCTGGTTGAAGCGTTGCTTGAGTTCCTTGGCTTGGTTTTCCCAACGCTCGGCTAAATCAATTCGCCCCTTGAGCCTGGCCAGATGGCTTAGCCTAACTTTAGCGCTATAAACATAAGCTTGGACTTCGCATAATGCGATCGCGCCCGTTGCTAGGCTACCATCACGAGTGACCATGGAATCACCGGAATCCTTCCACCCTTGATTACGCAAACCTTTTTTGGACTGGCGCTGATAACAGAGATAGCCGTTTTGCTGAGATTGACGATCAATCCAATCCATGGCCGCCAAAGCATGGGGCCAGAGCTGGTCTCGGGTAGTTGTGTCATTGGTCCAAGCATAGTAATCGGCATAGAGCATCAGCCAGAGTGGGGTAGCATCAACTGTACCGTAGTAGGGAGTGTGAGGAATTTCCCGACAGCGAGCCAATTCCCCAACCCGGAGTTCATGCAAAATCTTACCCGGTTGCTCATCCCGCAATGGGTTATCCTCTTGGCCTTGGTACTGGGCTAAAATTTCCAGAGTCCCTTTGGGGATGGTAGGGTCAAGAATTAAGGTTTGTGAGGCAGCAATTATGGAATCTCGGCCAAACAAGGTGGAAAACCGAGGTACTCCTGCGGAAAGAACTGTGCAGCCATTAATAGTCTGCCTTAGTAAAAAGATGTCTCGTATTGCCCGAGAAATCACTTGGTTAAGGGTTTCATTATCGCAGCTAATGTGAGTTACCCGTTTATACCATTCCTGGTTTTGGAGTAAGTTAGCGGTCTTAGCTTGTTCAAGGGTGGCTGGAATTTTAGCTGTAGTGATTCGCGCTTTGTGGGTGAGCAGTTCCAGTCGATAGCCTAAGGTTTCAGTAGCGCCAGGCTTGAGGCACAAGTCCCAAACCCCTGTGTTCCCTTTGTAGGTGTCTGGGAGACGGTGAGTAAAGTCGATCTGAGATTCAATCAGGGAGTTATCCAGTCCCTGGTAAGCTAGGTTGATGGTATCGGTGTTGAACTCACTTAGGGTTAACAGCGTCTCTAAATCGATATCAGGCGGTAGTAAATGCAGCAGAGTTCCCCGCTGCTGTCGCTGATGACCCCTGACTTCAAACCAGTCTTTAAAATCGGCATCAAAACTGAGGCTGACGCTGAAGCTAAGGGGTTGAGTGTCGTAATTGGTGATTACAATTTCTTCCCATAAGCCACCATGGAGGGCTAGCTGCCGCTGAATGCCTAGGGTTTTTGGGGGAAGATTAGGTGAACGGGGATTGCAACACATCACCGATAGGACAAATCCTTCCTCAGCACTGCTACTCAGGGGAATGGGCAGTTGCCCTTCAATTTGTAACTCTAAGCGAGAGAGAAAGCGGGTATCTTGACAAAATAACCCGGTTGTGCTATTATTTTCGTTTTCTAAGTTCCCCGAAATATTCCCTAGGGTATCTGTGATTAAAAACAGGTCATCTACTTTGAGAGGAAGGGTTGGTAGAGGTTGGTTTGTGGTGAGCCGAGGCCATTCGGTCATCGACAACTGCTCGGTAGGAAGGTATCGTCTACCATCTCGTTCGATAATCTGTAGATCCATAAAATCAGCCCTGGGGCTTTGGGTTTAACTAGTGGTGGGTCCTTGGGGGATGTCATAAGTCTCTCTCTACCGCTGTTGTAAGGGTCGGGAGACATGGACATTACCCTAGTTAATTATCAATTGTTTTGGACAGGTCGAAGACCTAAGATTTAGTAAAGGGAACAGGGAGTCGGGAGTCGGGAGCGGTGCGACCCGTGGCGAATTTAATTCGCCTACGGAAAGCGCACCGAGGGAGTCGGGAATCGGGAATCGGGAATCGGGAGTCGGGAGCAAAAATTCTCACAATTCCTAGACGGATTGCTAGACATCATAAGTATCTAAAACGGAATATTTTTAAACAAATAACGTTGTTATTGCTGTCTATCAGATTAGATATTATTTTAATAATATAAATTACCAATAATCAAATTTATTTAGTTATTTTAAAATCAAATTATTTAAATATTTTCGGTTTATTGAATTCCAGAAACCCAACGCTGATTGATAATAACACCAAAAAATCGGCGCTCTTCCCTACTCTTCCCGATTCCCGATTCCCGATTCCCGATTCCCGATTCCCGATTCCCGATTCCCTGTTTCCTCTATGTTTACATCTCAAATGAAAATGCTATCTGCTCAGAGGATTGCTACCCTTAGAGCTAAATGGTAATCCCTAAAGTTGAGTAATGACTGAAGCAACAACTATTTTTCGGAGCAGCACAGCCACTAGTACCCTAGCTATTCACTACCATGTCGCTATGGCTCAGCCTCAATCCCATCTGTTTGAGGTAACGCTGCAAGTGGAAAGCTGGGAAGCCCCTTTGTTAGATTTAAAGATGCCAGTTTGGACTCCAGGCTCTTACTTAGTGCGGGAGTATGCTCGACATTTACAAGATTTCTCTGCGGATACCGGTAATCCTACCCAGTCTTTACCGTGGCGGAAACTGGCCAAGAATCATTGGCTAGTGGAAACTGGTGATGCCTCGGCTATCACTGTGCGTTATCGTATCTTTGCTAATGAATTAACGGTACGCACTAATCACTTAGATGCTAGCCACGGTTATTTTAATGGTGCTGCTCTGTTCTTCTTCATCCCAGGATTTGAACAACACCCTTGCCAGGTTACTATCGCGCCACCTAATCCTGATTGGCGGGTGACGACACCCTTACCAGCAGTGTCAGGCAAATTTAATACCTTCAACGCAAGGGATTTCGATACCTTAGTGGATAGTCCCTTTGAAATTGGTGATCATAAGCTCTATGACTTTGAGGTTTTGGGCAAACCCCATCAATTGGCCATCTGGGGAGAGGGGAATGCTGACCCACAACGGATTATTGAGGATACTAAGAAGATTATCCAGGTAGAAGCTGAGCTGTTTGGGGGTTTACCTTATGACCACTATTTGTTCTTGCTGTATCTAACTGGTAGTGGCTTTGGGGGACTGGAACATAAGGATAGTTGTTCGTTAATTTATTCGCGGTTTGGTTTTCGCGCAAAGGATAAGTACAATCGCTTCTTGCAACTGGTGGCTCATGAGTTCTTTCACTTGTGGAATGTTAAGCGGATCCGACCATTAGCCCTAGAAACCTTTGACTATGAAAAGGAAAACTATACGACATCGTTGTGGTTTTGTGAAGGAACAACCAGTTACTATGACTTATTAATTCCCCAACGAGCTGGTATCTATGATGCTAAGACCTTGTTAGAGAATTTGAGTAAAGAAATTACCCGCTTTTTAACTACACCAGGACGTAAGGTGCAGCCACTGGGTGAGTCGAGCTTTGATGCCTGGATTAAGCTTTATCGACGGGATGCGAATAGTGATAATAACCAAATTTCTTATTATTTGAAAGGGGAAATGGTGTCGTTATTGCTGGATTTGTTAATCCGGGAGCGCCATGGAAATCAGCGTTCTCTTGATGATGTGATCAGGAAGATGTGGGAGCAGTTTGGTAAACAGGAAATTGGCTTTACTCCCCAACAACTGCGAGAGGTTATAGAATCGGTAGCAGAGCTAGATTTAAGTAATTTCTTCTCGAAGACTATTGAGGGTACTGGGGAATTGCCCTTCAATCAGTATCTCAAACCCTTTGGCTTACAAGTGGTGGCTGTGGATGAAGAATCTGTGCCTTACTTGGGGGTGAAGGTGAGAACTGACAATGGTCAGGACTGGATCCAGTTTGTGGAGATGGATTCTCCTGCGGCAGTGGCAGGAGTGGATGCTGGTGATCAGTTACTGGCTATTGATGGGTTGCGAGTCAATGGGGATCAATTATGCGATCGCTTAAAAGATTACGAAGCTGGTGATGTGATCGAGTTCAGTGTATTCCATCAGGATCAATTGGTCACTCTACCGATTACATTAGGCAAATCTCAACCCAGTCGTTACCAAGTTATGCCAGTGAAAAATCCTACCAATGGGCAGCAGCAGAATTTTTATGGGTGGTTAGGGGCATCTTTGGCCAAGATGAGTTGAGGGGTAAGCATTAAGCCGTCAGCTATCAGCTATCAGCCGTCAGCTATCAGCATTTAGCTATCAGCTATCAGTTTATGCGCAATGGGCTTTTACCCAGACTTTCAATTCTCATTAATCTCGAACTATTAAATTCTCCCGTTCGCGTAGCGTGACCATAGGCCTGCATAGGTTTATTTTAAGCTGACGGCTGACAGCTGACCGCACCTCAAGTAGCGTGCGCGTAGCGCATATGCTTACGAATTTCCTGCATCAGCTGTTCAGGAGTAACGGGTTGACATTTTCCTTCGGCAAACTCTTGTTGAGCTTCTTTAACATCTCTAATTCTCTCGGCTCTTCGGCGATCGCGAAGACGATTTATTAAAATACTAATTAGATTTTCTTGATCGTCTAAGGGCAGTTCATCGGCTGCTTCTAATATTTATGAAAAGGTAGTTTTTGTCATGATGCTTTGGATTTTACAGAAAATAAGTTTTCTTAATTATAGCAATTATCTCTACCATGAGGGACAAAGCGATCCCCCTAAATCCCCCTTAAAAAGGGGGACTTTGAGGTTGATAAGCGTACCTGATAAATCCAATCAACGCTATAGATTTTGTATCCACAGCGATCCCCCTAAATCCCCCTTAAAAAGGGGGACTTTGAGGTTGATAAGCGTACCTGATAAATCCAATCAACGCTATAGATTTTGTATCCACAGCGATCCCCCTAAATCCCCCTTAAAAAGGGGGACTTTGAGGTTGATAAGCGTACCTGATAAATCGAATAAACGCTATAGATTTTGTATCCACAGCGATCCCCCTAAATCCCCCTTAAAAAGGGGGACTTTGAGGTTGATAACTGTAGCTGATAAATCGAATAAACGCTATAGATTTTGTATCCACCACGATTTACCATTAGGATTTAAGAATTGATAATACCGGCTTACCACTACCAGCATGATTTGACACAGATAAGGAGTTCGATTGTAATGCTTCAAGCTTTACCAACATTTATAACTGTTGATCAGTTTATTACCCAGTATGGTGACAACGAACGCTATGAACTAATCGATGGGGAACTAATTGACATGGAACCTACGGGACCACATGAGGAAGTAGCAGGGTTTGTGGGACGGAAGTTAAATGTGGAGATTGACCGAGGATACCCAGATTATGTTATTCCCTACCGATGTCTGATCAAACTTTTAGCTACCCAAACAGCGTTTCGTCCTGATGTGATTGTATTAGATAGAACTCGGCTCGTAAATGAACCATTATGGCAAAAAGAGCCTGTGATTACGTTGGGAACCTCAATCAAGCTTGTTGTTGAAGTTGTTAGCACAAACTGGCAGAACGATTATGCTCGTAAGGTTGAAGATTATGCCATACTAGGTGTGCCTGAATACTGGATTGTCGATTATCTGGGCATTGGTGGTAGAGATTATATTGGTAAACCTAAACAACCAACCATTACAATTTGCACTTTGGTAGATGATGAGTATCAAAAACAATTATTCCGAAATGATGATGGTCTTGTTTCCAAAGTCTTTCCGAATCTTAGTTTAACTGCTAACCAGATTTTGGCATCGAGTCGAATTTAGATATTATTGTTAGATATATAGCAATTATCGTAGTCATGATGGACAAATGGATCCCCCTAAATCCCCCTTAAAAAGGGGGAGTTTGAGGTTGAAAAGTGTACCTCATAACTGCGACAAATTATATATAATTGTAAAACCAGTGTATAAATAGGATACAACATGAGTAGTGTCATATCAAAGCATATTGAAATTACACCGGGGGTTTGTGGTGGCAAGCCTCGCATTGCCGGTCATCGTATTCGGGTTGAGGATATTGTCATTTGGCACGAAAGAATAGGATTGTCGCCGGATGAAATTGTTTCACAATACCCTACTATTACCCTAGCGGATGTCTATGCTGCTTTAGCCTATTATCATGACCATTTTGAGGAAATCAGGCAACAGATTCGTGAGGATGAAGAATTTGCCCGTGATATGCAAGAAAAAACACCGTCCTTGGTTCAGCAAAAGTTAAAGCAGTAAGATGCCCCAGACAATTATTATTTTATGGAATAGGGAATAGGGAACAGATAAGATCAAAAATATCTGTACATTATTACTATGAATATCTCTATATATAGCATTTTAAAATCAATTGAAGTGTGGCGACAGTTATTTCCAGAAGAAAACATTTCTTTAGATGAGTTATCAGAAAGATTAGAAGATTATTGTCTAAACCAAGCGATGGATGAGGCTAAGCTAACTCCTTTGTTAGACCGTGAAGCCGCACTAAAATACTTGGAGGAATCATACGGAAGGTTTATTTTAAGCTGACCGCTGACTGCTGACTGCTGTTCGCGCAGCGTGCGCGTAGCGCATATGCTTACCTCCCATTCAACTCTGGCTTCACCCAACAAGCCACTTCATGGTCAACACTTACTAATTCCAAGGTGGGATCGTTCTGCCAACATTTATCAATCACGAAAGGACAACGAGCAGCAAAGGGACAACCTTGGGGATAATTAGTTAAATCTGGTGGTAACCCTTCAATGGTCTGCAAACGCTCTTGGCGCTGTTCATCCAGACGGGGAATACTGTTGAGTAAACCAATCGTATAGGGATGGCGAGGATTTTTATAGATTTCCATCACCGATGCTTGTTCTACTACTTGACCGGCATACATCACTAAAATCCGATCCGCTAATCCCGCCAATAGCGCCAAATCATGGGTAATCCAAATCACGGCCATGCCAATTTCCTGGCGCAGTTTCTTGACTAATTCTACAATTTGGGCTTGGATGGTCACATCCAAAGCAGTGGTAGGTTCATCCGCAATCAGCAACTGGGGATTACAGGCTAATCCCATGGCAATCATGACTCGCTGGCGCATCCCTCCAGAAAATTGGTGGGGATAGTTACTAATCCGTTCCGCTGCACCAGGAATTCCCACTAATTCTAAGAGTTCAATTGCCCTAGATCGTCCTTGCTCTCGGGTCATTCCTTGGTGTAACCGTAGCGCTTCAGTAATTTGCCTTTCTACCTTTAGTACTGGGTTAAGGGAAGTCATGGGGTCTTGAAAAATCATAGCGATACGGTTACCCCGGATTTTCCGCATTTCCCCCTCACTAAGCTTTTGGAGGTCACGCCCTTCAAAAATGACCTCACCATTGGTAATCTTTCCAGGCGGAGAGGGGATTAGTCCCATAATCGACAGGGCGGTGATACTTTTACCAGAACCTGACTCACCAACTATCCCGAGGGTTTCCCCTTGATTGACCTGGAAGGAAATACCATTGACAGCATGGACAGTACCAGCTGGGGTGAAAAAGCGTGTTTCTAGATTACGAAGGTCTAGGATTGGTGACAAGGGAAAAAATTGAGTATTTTAGTATAGTTTATAGCAAAGGGAACAGGGAATAGGGAATAGGGAATAGGGAGTAGGGAGCAGGGAGCAGGGAGCAGTTAATAGGCAAGAGGCAAGAGGCAAGAGGCAAGAGGCAAGAGGCAAGAGGCAAGAGGCAAGAGGCAATAGGCAAGAGGCAAGAGGCAAGAGGCAAGAGGCAAGAGGGAAAAAATAATGTGTACCTCAAAGTCCCCCTTTTTAAGGGGGATTTAGGGGGATCCCTTTGTACCTCATCGCTATGATAAACGCTATATAAATGCTAGAGGAAAAGCGCTATCGTAGATTTCATAGTTTTCTACTCCCTACTCCCTACTCCCTACTCCCTACTCCCTAATTCTATAACAAGCATTCATCACATCTATTTTTAATAGTTGCTGCCCAACCAATAGCGGATTCTTCGGCATAAAATATAGCAGCGGGCAAATGACCTTTAGGAGCGTCTAAACTAAAGGTTAAGTGAGAATAATAATGCCAAGAATCGGCATCACCATTGCGCCATCCTACTAGATCGGCGAATTTATTATAATCTTGACTAACTTGCTGCCACAATTGAGATTGTACTCTAAATCCAAAATGACCTTGACTATACTGCTCCCAAAGATGATTGAGTGTTACCAAATCGTCGCAGGGAAAGTCTATTAGGTCGGATTCTCTGAGATAATTTAACCCTTGAAGCCATTCTTGCTCTTTTTTAGTAACGTCCTGCTGTTGTCTAATGGTTTTAGCTATGGATAATACAATTTTTTTGGTTTCCGCATCAGCAGCTTTCCACTGCACTTCCATCAATAAGGTCTTAAGGTGAGTGTAGTCTATTTTTAGATTAGTCATAAGTTTAGGGAGTAGGGAGTAGGGAATCGGGAATCGGGAGTCGGGAGTCGGGAGTCGGGAGTCGGGAGTCGGGAGTCGGGAGTCGGGAGTCGGGAGTCGGGAGTCGGGAATAGGGAACAGGGAATAGGGAACAGGGAATAGGGAACAGGAAAAAATCGTGAGGTGCGACCCGTGGAGAATTTAATTCTTAATGGTAAGAGCGCACCTATGTACTTTATAGTTATTAAAAACGCTGTAATCATTGTAATTATTACGATTGTAATTTTCAAGATTTTAATTGTATTTTTTTTATTTAATGTGCGATTAAAAATCAGCTAATCCATCAGGAATGTATAACTTAAAATATCGTTTTGTGTTAGAGTTAATTATATTAATATCTAGCAATTTTAATACCCATTAATTACACAGAATTTTTTACCGATTCCCGATTCCCGATTCCCGATTCCCGATGCCCGATTCCCGATGCCCGATGCCCGATTCCCGATTCCCGATGCCCGATTCCCGATTCCCGATTCCCTACTCCCTGCTCCCTGCTCCCTTTGCTCAACATTTACATAATTCAGAGTTTAATGAATTTTAATTAAATGTTCTAAATGTTGCTGGATTTACAGATAAAATACCCTTGGCCATAAAAATCAGCCATCACGTTGGAATAGATAATTACAGTTGTAAGCGTTCAGCTATCAGCTATCAGCTATCAGCTATCAGCTAATGCCCAAGCTACTTCAGGTGCTTATGCGCTATTGGCACGCTACTTGAGGAGTAGCAAACTGTTAATAAGAAAAGAGGTAAGCCTTCGGTTAATCGTAAGCATTCAGCCGTCAGCCGTCAGCCGTTGGCTACGGTACTGTTCGCGCAGCGTGCGTGTAGCCCATAGGCTAATAGCTGAATGCTGAATGCTGATTGCTGTTCGCGTAGCGTGCGCGTAGGGCATATGCTTACTTGAAAACTTTACTGAGGAAAAATAATCATGACTAGTAAATTAGCGATCGCATTGATCGCAATGAGTGTGTTCGATCTTTCGGCAAAAGGGGTTAGTGCTGCGTCGATTACCCCGATCAACCTTGACGACCTGACCCTGGGAGCAACCATCACAGGACCAGTGGGTCCGACAGTAGATGCATCCCTGATCAATGGTGACGGCAACAGCCTGGGGGACTTGACCAGTAGCGTTTCTTGTCCTGTTGGTTTTCTGAGTTGTGTGCCGCCCCTAAATCCACCAGGAACCATCTACACTTATATACACAAAGTTACCCCTGGTGTAGACTTTCCTAACGATCCCCCCTTCCCTCAACCGGATGGTTTACTTGGGTTTGATGATGTCAATCAGTTCGGGTTGCAGTTCAAAGCTGAAGGCTTTACAGGCGTTGCGGGCTATAGCTTTGGGGAAGCTAAGCAGGCACTCGGACCGAGTGGGGAGTTTTCAATCAAGTTTGATCAAGATGGCACTCTCGTCTGGAGCGTTGTGGGTGGAGCAGATTGGAGTACTAATGCTGACACTCCAGAAACGATCTCTTTCTTTTGGCAAACCACACAACCCCCCATCGGTCCATTTGGGACGTTCACGGCTAAGAACGATACGCAATCCGGGACAGGTAATGGTCCACTGCCTCTAGCAGTGCCAGTGCCTGAACCGATGTCGTCTCAGGGTCTACTGGCTCTGGGCTTTCTGGGCTTAGGATTAGTGCTGAAGAGAAG
>NZ_JAAHHE010000469.1:0-4142 GCF_010692525.1 Moorena sp. SIO3B2 | reverse complement strand
AAGCTATCAGTCTTTACAACAGCAGGCTAAAGAGCAATCTAATCTGGTTAAGAAATTACAGAAGCAGCTAGCCGAGCAAAAATCCGAAACTGCTGAACAGACAGAAAGTTATCAGTCTTTACAACAGCAGGCTAAAGAGCAATCTAATCTGGTTAAGAAATTACAGAAGCAGCTCGCAGACCAAAAATCTGAAACTGCTGAACAGACCGAAAGCTATCAGTCTTTACAACAGCAGGCTAAAGAGCAAGCTAATCTGGTTAACAAGTTACAGAAGCAGCTCGCAGAGCAAGAATCTCAAACTGCTGAACAAACCGAAAGCTATCAGTCTTTACAACAGCAGGCTCAACAGCAAGCTAATTTGATTGAAGACTTACAGCAACAGCTGTCTGAACAAAAATCTCTAGCAACACAACAGGTAGAGAGTAACCAGGCTCTGCAACAGCAGGCTCAACAGCAAGCTAATCTGGTTAACAAGTTACAGAAGCAGCTAGCTGAGCAAGAATCTCAGGCGGCCCAACAAGTAGAAAGTAAAAGTAATCAGTTTCTACAGCAGCAAACTCAAGAGCAAGGGAAGCGTATTGCTGAGTTAGAGCATCAGTTGTCTGAACAACAATCTCCCGCTACTCAAGCTCCTGAGAGTTATGAGTCTTTGAAACAGCATAATCAAGAGCAAGAGGAGCGTATTGCCACTTTACAAAAACACATTGCTGAGTTAAAGCGTTGGGCAACCATTGGCAAAGCAGAGTTCAACAAGAGGATTAAGCCGAGATTGTTTTAACTATTGCCCGAAAGCATAAATAATTATCTCAAGTCCCCTGGCTTCCTTTGTTGATAGTTTTGGGGATGATTTTTTGTTTCAATGACAACAAATAATATTCAAATAATATTATTATTCTGGTCTTATTCTCGAGATGCTTTCCTGGCTGAACCAAAGTTGATAATCTGTTCCAAGCGTGATATCGAACTAGCCGCTGATTCTCGGATATAGGGGTCGGCTTCCTGATTCTCAGCGGCAGCAGATAGCACTTCCATAGCTCTCTCATCTCCCAAGGAACCTAGGGCATGTAGCACAGCAACTTGAAGCGCAATATCGTCGATGTCCAAAGCAGCCACTAGGGGTTCAAAAGCTGGTGGACCAATGGTTCCCAGTGCGCCAACTGTCGATATTTTGACAACGGGATCTGGGTCTTTAAGGGCCGTTTGTAGACCCTGCAACCCGACAGTTGGGAAAGTTTCTTCTGAGTAGTTAAGAGCGATCGCAGCCAGGGCTTTTGCACAGCTAGCCCGTACGGTGTTATTTTCACTAGTTGTTAAGGTTTCTGCCAATACCGGTACGGCATCCAGACCAATCACACCTAGAGTTTGCACTGCTGCTCGCCGATAAACCACATCCTCATTATCCAAAATTGCCATCAACTCAGGAATAGTATTCTCGGTGCGCTCTGCTGCAATCTGCCGCATGGCTCTTTGTCGGAGTTTAGGATTTTTATTTTTTAATTGTTGATATAACTCTTCTGTAGACATTAGTAGATATTAGTATATAGCGGTTTTTAATTAGGTGAGGCACACAATTTCTGGGTTTTAGGGAACAGGGAACAGGGAATAGGGAACAGGGAATAGGGAAAAAATCCGGTGTACCTCATAAATATGAAAAATGATATACCAAGATTACTAGACATCACGAGCTTCAAGCACAATAACTAAGGGGTTCTTAGCAAAGTGATGAACCTGTTTCAGGCACAGCACTTTGCCAAGATACCCCTTCAGTCGAAAGTACTAGAGGCAGCTAGCCACTACAGAAAGTGGATAGCAATAATCCTATGACATGGAATTGATTACATAGTCAAGATAACCCCGGTATTCAACCAAGGCTTGGGCAGACATATCACGAGGAGCGCAGCCACGATCCCGGAGGACGGTCAAACCAGTAACATAGGTAGCTGCATCGATGCCTAGGGCTTTGTAGACTTCACGAGCGCCAGCAATACCCCACTCATCCAGAGGACCAGTACCACCAACAACTAGGCAATAGTTGATCAAACGCAGGTAGTGAACGATGTCACGCTTGCACTTTTCTTTCTGAGTACCTGCATCAATGTCCCGACCACTACCGTTAGGGAACTTTTTATAGATAGCATCAACAGCTTCTTGAGCTACAGCGTCGTAGTTACCTGCCAACTTTTCAGCAGCTTCCATACGAGCAGCAGAACGTTGCAAGCTGCCTTGAACTGATTCTAGGTCAGAAGCGCTAGGAAAACGACCTCCCAGGTCAGCGGAAGCAACAACAGTGGTTAACACTGATTTCATAATTAAGATATCTCCTGTCTTAAAATTGATTTCGGCAAAAGGTCAGTGTAATTTAAATTCTCCTGAGCAGGGAGACTAGCTAATAGCACTGCCGACTGCATCGAAGTAGCTACCAACTTCTGCAGCCAAAGAGGCACAATCACCAGCAGTAACAGACTCTTTGCGTTGAGATGCAGTGTTGGTAACAAAAGCCACAGCAGCAGCCTTCATGATGCCAACAGCCCGGGAAGTATTACCAGTGGGGACACCCAAAGCAGCGTAGGTTTCCTTCAGACCATTCAAGCAGCGGTCAGCCAGTACAGAACTATCTCCGCTTAGAACGGCGTAGCACACATAACGCAAGACGATTTCGCCATCACGTAGACAAGCAGCCATCTTGCGGTTGGTGTAAACACCGCCACCAGGAGCAGTTAAACCAGGGCTTTCGCAAACGATACCAGCAACCGCATCAGTAACGATACAGCTAGCATTGCTGGCGATAAAATTCACAGCATCAAGGCGCTTGTTGCCATCAGCAACAAATCCCTTCAGAGCTTCTAAATCAGCACCGCCAACAAATCCACCTGCGGAATCGGCAGCAACTACGGCTTTTGAAAAAGCGTCTAGCATTAAAATCTCCTTATCAATAACAAGGACTTAAAATTATTGGTCTTGTCTTTCATGAATTGACTAACCAATTTAGACGATAAAAGCTATTTGACACTCTAGTCCCATTTATGAGAAACAAAGCAACAAAACATTACAAAAATTTCCTTCTATCGGTCTAATTGTATACTTTTGTATCAATAATCTTTTAAGTGTTTGGTTAAGTGCTAAAAGTATCGTCAAGCTCAGGGTCAATACCCGCTGCTCGTAACTGCTCAGCCAGCCGAGCTGCTCTTGCTAAAGCAGCTTGAGTTCGTTGGCGCTCCTGCTCCACTATAGACTCTGCTTGTTCAGCACGTTGTCGCTCTTGTTCAGCACGTTGTCGCTCTTGTTCAGCTCTTTCCCTTTCTAGTACAGCTCGTTCATCACCAATCAGCAACAGATTTCCTTGTTCATCCCACCACCTTAGCCACAGTTGAGTTTGATTCTGATAACTTCCTTGCCATAAGCCTAGTTCTACACCCAACGGTGAAATATAATAATGCCCTCGTTCATTAGGGGTTAATTTCTGATAAAACCCACTGACCAAGGTATAGACTTCAAGAGAGCCGTTGTTTATTTGATAAATACCATAGTAGGGAATTCGGATAATTTGCTCATACACCCAAAACTTCCCTGGCTTAGTTACTTCTCCTTGAGTCGAGAGGGATAACGGGGTTTTGTCCCGTTCTTCATCCCCATTGCCACTGGCGAATTCTAATGCAATTAATGGTGCTATATGTTCCCGCCACACCACATAGGAGCGACGAATTTTACCATCTAGCTGAGGAGGCACATTTGGCACATAAAACCAATCAGGTGCTTCGGCTCCTTTCTCAGGTGGGTCAGTTTCTCGCCAGTAGATACCACAGTCTTGCCCAATAGCATATTGTCCATCAGGATGTCGCTGTTGTAATATCTCTCCAATCGAATCCGTTAGAATTATGCTTTGGGGATGCTCTTGAAAGTTTTTCACGAATGTACCATCTGACTCCGGTAGCTGGGTGTGGTCAGGGAAGGGAGGAGGTAATTTGACTCTAGGTACTGTCTCAGTCATGATCTGGCCTAGACTATGGCGGTGATAATTCTATATATTATTCTGGCTGCTCTAGTTTGATAGCCGATCGCAATTACCAATTATTAGAGCATGGTAATAGTGCTTAGTACACTAAAGATGCTCTTCCAAGGTTACTAATGACGTCAGCTGTCAG
>NZ_JAAHHE010000468.1:0-4151 GCF_010692525.1 Moorena sp. SIO3B2 | reverse complement strand
AAACCATTAGCAAAGCTTACTTTCCTAGCCCTACTCAAAAAGTTGGTCATTTGTGGCAGCGAGTGATCCGGCGCTATCCGTTTTTTGCCCAACAGAGTGGTTCTGACTGTGGTGCTGCCTGTCTGGTGATGATCGGTCGTTATTGGGGGAAACGATTCAGTGTTAATCGCTTGCGAGATATCTCCAATGCCGACCGTAATGGCGCTTCATTGCGGGGACTATCAGCGGCTGCGGAAAGTATTGGCTTTTCCACTCGACCGGTGAAAGCTAGTTTGGATCAACTGGCAAAACAACAGCTACCTGCTATTGTTCACTGGGAAGGAAAACACTTTATTGTTGTTTATGAAATTACCAACAAGCATGTGGTAATTGCTGACCCTGGTCTTGGTCAGAAAACTCTGAGCCACCAGGAATTCAAAGCAGATTGGACTGGTTATGCACTGCTACTGGAACCCACAGCAATCCTGAAGGATACCAAAGAAAGTAAGACCTCCTTCTGGCAATTTTTTGAGTTGGTCAAGCCTCACAGTGTCGTGTTGCTGGAGGTGTTTTTTGCTTCCCTGATGATCCAGATCTTTGGTCTGATTACACCGATATTTACCCAGATAATTTTAGACCGAGTGGTGGTGCAACGGAGCACCCTCACCCTAACTGCTGTGGGGTTAGGATTGCTGATGTTTACTATGTTTCGGGTTGCGATTACCGGGTTGCGGCAATATTTGCTTGACCACACCGCGAATAAGGTAGACCTAGCACTGATTGTCGGGTTTATCAGCCATACCTTGCGATTACCTTTGGGTTTCTTTGAGTCTCGTTTTGTGGGTGATATTACCTCCCGGATTCAGGAAAATCGTAAAATTGAGCGGTTTCTCACCGGTGAAGCGTTATCTATCCTGCTAGATTTACTAACAGTTTTTATCTATGTGGGTTTGATGTTTTGGTACAGTTGGAAGATGGCGCTGCTAATCTTAGTAATTGTGCCACCCTTTTTCCTGCTGGCGTTGATTTCTACACCCTTTTTAAAACGAATTTCTCGGGAAGTATTTCATGCGATCGCAAAAGAAAGTAGTTATCTGATTGAAGTCCTTTCTGGTGTCCGCACTGTCAAGTCTACAGCAGTTGAGCAAACCGTACGCTGGCATTGGGAAGAGTTATTAAATAAAGAAGTTAAAACTAACTTTTCTGGGCAGGTTATTAGCAATCGACTCCAGATTTTCAGCAATACCATCGAGGGGTTAGCCACTACCGCACTGCTTTGGTTTGGGGCATGGTTGGTGATTCAAAATCAGCTTACCATTGGGCAATTGGTCGCTTTTAATATGTTGCTGGGTCAAGTGATCACCCCTTTCAAGCGGATCACGGTACTGTGGAATGAATTTCAGGAAGTGGTGATTGCCATGGAGCGCATCAATGATGTGCTGGATTACCAACCAGAAGAAGATTTGCACCATCAGGCACGGCAATCATTACCTGAGTTGCGCGGTCACATTCGCTTTGATCAGGTCACCTTCCGCTATCACCCAGAAAGTGAGAGCAATGTTCTGGAAAATCTTAGTTTTGAGGTAAAACCAGGGCAAATGGTAGCCCTAGTGGGGCGCAGTGGTTCCGGGAAAAGCACGATTTCTAAGTTGATGTTGGGGCTGTATCTTCCTTCAGATGGGAAGGTGTTGATTGATGGGCAAGATATCACCAGTCTTTCCTTAGGCTCCTTGCGCCAGCAAATTGGTGTGGTGGATCAAGATACCTTTCTGTTTGGAGGAACAATTCGACAAAACATCGGTCTGGCTTATCCCTCAGCTAGCTTAGACGAAATTATCACAGCAGCAAAACTGGCCGGTGCCGATGAATTTATCCGAAAACTGCCCATGGGCTATGAAACCGAGATTGGGGAGGGAGGAGGGATGTTGTCTGGGGGACAGCGACAGCGTTTAGCCATTGCTCGCGCCCTGTTGGGAAATCCCCGCCTATTAATTTTCGATGAAGCCACCTCCCACCTGGATGCGGAATCCGAGCGGATTATTCAGACCAATCTCAATACCATTCTCAAAAACCGCACCACCCTAGTTATTGCTCACCGTCTTTCTACCGTACGCAAAGCTGACCTGATTTTAGTCCTGGATAGAGGCGTCTTGATTGAAAGCGGTACTCACGAAGACTTAATGGCAAAGCGAGGACATTATTTCTATCTCAATCAGCAGCAGTTATAGCGCTACGCGCAAGTCAGAAGTCAGAAGTCAGAAGTCAGAAGTCAGTAGGGTGTGGGGTTTGGGCTTTGGGCTTTGGGGTTTGGGAAAAAATCCGTTGATTACTCTTGCCTCTTGCCTTTTGCCTTTTGCCTATTCCCGATTCCCGATTCCCGATTCCCGATTCCCTTTTCCAATCAACTATGTTCACAACTCAAATGGAAATACTGCTATGCCTGAAAATCATACATTGAATGGACATAGTCCTACTCAAACTATTCCAGACCAGGGTCCCTATCAGGAGTTACTCACCCAAGAAACGACTCCTCAACCTAGGAATAATCAACGACTCCAGGGTCATGAATGGTCTTATGCTACTAAGGAACTGCTTGATACATTACCCCAGGTTTGGACAAGGGGATTACTGTATTTTTTGATAGTATTTATCGGTATTGCCTTACCTTGGGCGATATTCGCTCAGGTAGATGAGACGGGGAAAGCTAGAGGAAGATTGGAACCTACGGGGGAAACCATCAAACTTGATGCGCCAGTAGCAGGAACCGTAGCAGCAATTAAGGTCAAAGAAGGGGAATTGGTAACGGCTGGTCAAACCTTACTAGAACTGGAATCGGAGTTAGTTAGCACTGAACTTCAGCAGGAACAAAAAAAATTAGAAGGGCAACAGAATCGCCTGAATCAATTAGAGGTGCTGAAAAACCAATTGATACTGGCTCTGCGTACCCAGGAGCAACAAAACCAAGCTCAAGAGTTAGAAAAACAGGCGCAAGTCGAGCAAGCACGGCAGAATCTGGAAGCCTTCAAGTTCGCCTACAGTTTACAAAAGGAAGAACTATTGGCACAAATAGATCAAGCACGGCAGGCTATTGAATCTAGCAAGGTTTCCTATGAATTAGAAACCATTCGTTTAGAAAGTGCTGAGGAAAGAATTCCCCGTTACCAAAACGCTTATGAAGAGGGGGTTTTGTCCAAAGAACGCTTTTTAGAGGTGCAACAGTCAGCTAAAGAAGCCCAGAAAACTATAATCAGAACTGAATTAGAAATAAAACAAGCTCAGTCTCGCCTTAAAGAGCAACAAGGTACTTATCAAAAGACGATTCATCAAGCCTCTGCTGATATTAAACAATCTCGCCTGCGCTTGCAAGAGCAAGAACGTAGTTATAAAACTTTAGTTCATTCTGGTAAGCTAGCTTTACTAAAAAGTGAGGAACAACTGAAGAATATAGAAACCCAAATTACTACCCTCAAAGCAGAAGCATCTCAGACTAAAAGTCAGATTAAATCCTTGGAATTTCAGTTAAATCAAAGGATGTTAGCGGCCCCGATCGAGGGAATCGTGTTTCAGTCACCGATTAAAAGTGCCGGGGCTGTGGTGCAACCTGGAGACACTATAGTCGAGATTGCTCCACAAGAGTCCTTCCTTTCCCTGCGAGCCCAGATCGCTATTTCAGAAAGTGGCTCCTTACGGGAAGGAATGGCAGTAAAAATGAAGTTTGATGCTTATCCGTTTCAAGATTATGGAGTAGTAGAAGGAAAGGTAATCAAAATTTCTCCAACCTCCAAGGTGACGGAAACGGAGCAGGGTAAAGTGCCTACCTATGACCTAGAAATTAAACTCAATAAAACTTGTATGCCCACACCAAAGGAATGTATTGCTCTCCGCCCAGGGGACACGGCAACAGCAGAAGTTATTGTCCGGCAGCGTCGGATTATGGATTTAGTTCTGGATCCATTTAAGAAGTTACAGCAGGGGGGTTTGGAATTGTAGCGCTGTGGGGAGTGTAGGAGCTGTGAGGAGTTGGACAGAATCAGCGACTGCATCAACACAATGAGCAAAAATGCTATATGTAACAGTTTTCTCTCCCATGAGGAAGGGATCCCCCTAAATCCCCCTTAATAAGGGGGACTTTGAGGCTATGAAGCGTACCTCATCAATGGGATCAACGCGCT
>NZ_JAAHHE010000467.1:0-4156 GCF_010692525.1 Moorena sp. SIO3B2 | reverse complement strand
AAGCTATCAGTCTTTACAACAGCAGGCTAAAGAGCAATCTAATCTGGTTAAGAAATTACAGAAGCAGCTAGCCGAGCAAAAATCCGAAACTGCTGAACAGACAGAAAGTTATCAGTCTTTACAACAGGAGACTCAACAGCAAGCTACTCTGGTTAAGAAATTACAGAAGCAGCTAGCTGACCAAAAATCTGAAACTGCTGAACAAACCGAAAGCTATCAGTCTTTACAACAGGAGACTCAACAGCAAGCTACTCTGGTTAAGAAATTACAGAAGGAGTTAGCCGAGCAAAAATCTGAAACTGCTGAACAAACCGAAAGCTATCAGTCTTTACAACAGCAGGCTCAAGAAAAATCTAATCTGGTCGAAAAGTTACAGAAGCAGCTCGCAGAGCAAAAATCTCAGGCGGCGCAACAAGTAGAAAGTAATCAGTTTCTACAGCAGCAAACTCAAGACCAAGAGAAGCGTATTGCTGAGTTAGAGCATCAGTTGTCTGAGCAACAATCTCCCGCTAATCAACCTACCGAGAGTTATGAGTCTTTGACACAGCATAATCAAGAGCAAGAGGATCGTATCGCCACTTTACAAAAACAAATTGTTGAGTTAAAGCGTTGGGCAACCCTTGGCAAAGCAGAGTTGAATAAGAGGCGTAGCCGGAGATTGTTTTAGTTAGTGCCCGAAAGCATCAATAATAATGTCAAGTCCCCTGGCTTTCTTAGTTGATAGTTTTGGGGATAGTTTTGGCATTCAAGGACAACAAATAATTGGATTATTCTGGTCTTATTATGGAGATCGTTTTCTGCTTGAACCAAAGTTGATCACCTGTTCCAAGCGTGATATCGAACTAGCCGCTGATTCTCGGATATAGGGGTCGGCTTCCTGATTTTCAGCGGTAGCAGATAGCACTTCCATAGCTCTCTCATCTCCCAAAGAACCTAGGGCATGTAGCACAGCAACTTGAAGGGCAATATCATCGATGTCCAAAGCAGCCACTAGGGCTTCAAAAGCTGGTGGACCAATGGTTCCCAGTGCGCCAACTGTCGATATTTTGACAACGGGATCTGGGTCTTTAAGGGCGGTTTGTAGACTCTGCAACCCCACAGTTGGGAAGGTTTCTTCTGAGTAGTTAAGAGCGATCGCAGCCAGCGCTTTAGCACAGCTAGCTCGTACAGTGTTATTTTCACTGGTTGTTAAAGTTTCTGCCAATACCGGTACAGCATCAAGACCAATCACACCTAGAGTTTGCACTGCTGCTCGCCGATAAACCACATCCTCATCACCCAAAATTGCCATCAACTCAGGAATAGTATTCTCGGTGCGCTCTGCTGCAATCTGCCGCATGGCTCTTTCTCTGAGTCTAGGATTTTTATGTTTTAATTGTTGATATAACTCTTCTGTAGACATTAGTAGATAGTAGTAAATATCAGTATACAAATAGGTAAGCATTCAGCCATCAGCTTATGTGCTACGCACACGCTACGCGAACAGTTATCAGCTATCAGTTATCAGCTATCAGCTTATGCCCATAGCCCACGCTAATTGAGGTGCTTTTGAATAAAATAGGTAAGCATTCGTTTAATCTCTGTTATCTCTGCTGTCAGGGATTCATAAAGCTGACTGCTGACTGCTGACTGCTGACTGCTGACTGCTGACTGCTTACAAAAATATGAGTAGACATCAGTCTATAACCTGAGTTAGAGAAAACTAACTTGATTCAGGATTTTCGATAACAACAACTAAGGGGTTCTTAGGAAAGTGCTGAACCTGCTTCAGGCACAGCACTCTCCTAAGATACCCCTTTAGTCGAAAGTACTAGAGGCAGCTAGCCACTACAGACAGTGGATAGCAATAATCCTATGACATGGAGTTGATTACATAGTCAAGGTAACCCCGGTATTCAACCAAGGCTTGGGCAGACATATCACGAGGAGCGCAGCCACGATCCCGGAGGACGGTCAAACCAGTAACATAGGTAGCGGCATCGATGCCTAGGGCTTTGTAGACTTCACGAGCGCCAGCAATACCCCACTCATCCAGAGGACCAGTACCACCAACAACTAGGCAATAGTTGATCAAACGCAGGTAGTGAACGATGTCACGCTTGCACTTTTCTTTCTGAGTACCTGCATCAATGTCCCGACCACTACCGTTAGGGAACTTTTTATAGATAGCATCAACAGCTTCTTGAGCTACAGCGTCGTAGTTACCTGCCAACTTTTCAGCAGCTTCCATACGAGCAGCAGAACGTTGCAAGCTGCCTTGAACTGATTCTAGGTCAGAAGCGCTAGGAAAACGACCTCCCAGGTCAGCGGAAGCAACAACAGTGGTTAACACTGATTTCATAATTAAGATATCTCCTGTCTTAAAATTGATTTCGGCAAAAGGTCAGTGTAATTTAAATTCTCCTAAGCAGGGAGACTAGCTAATAGCACTGCCGACTGCATCGAAGTAGCCACCGACTTCTGCAGCCAAAGAGGCACAATCACCAGCAGTAACAGACTCTTTGCGTTGAGATGCAGTGTTGTTAACAAAAGCCACAGCAGCAGCCTTCATGATGCCCACAGCCCGGGAAGTATTACCAGTGGGAACGCCCAAAGCAGCGTAGGTTTCCTTAAGACCATTCAAGCAACGGTCAGTCAGTACAGAACTATCTCCGCTGAGAACGGCGTAGCACACATAACGCAAGACGATTTCGCCATCCCGTAGACAAGCAGCCATCTTGCGGTTGGTGTAAACACCGCCACCGGGAGCAACTAAACCAGGGCTCTCGCAAACGATACCAGCAACCGCATCAGTAACGATACAGCTAGCATTGCTGGCGATAAAATTGACAGCATCAAGGCGCTTGTTGCCATCAGCAACAAATCCCTTTAGAGCATCTAAATCAGCACCGCCAACAAATCCACCGGCGGAATCGGCAGCAACTACGGCTTTTGAAAAAGCGTCTAGCATTAAAATCTCCTTATCAATAACAAGGACTTAAAATTATTGGTCTTGTCGTTTATGAATTGACTAACCAATTTAGACGATAAAAGCTATTTGACACTCTAGTCCCATTTATGAGAAACAAAGCAACAAAACATTACAAAAATTTCCTTCTATCCGTCTAATTGTATACTTTTGTATCAATAATCTTTTAAGTGTTTGGTTAAGTGCTAAACAGTATCTTCAAGATCAGGGTCAATACCTGCTGCTCGTAACTGCTCAGCCAGCCGAGCCGCTCTTGCTAAAGCAGCTTGAGTTCGTTGGCGCTCCTGCTCGACTATAGACTCTGCTTCTTCAGCACGTTGTCGCTCCTGTTCAGCTCTTTCCCTTTCGAGAACAGCTCGTTCATCACCAATCAACAACAGATTTCCTTGCTCATCCCACCACCTTAGCCACAGTTGAGTTTGATTCTGATAACTTCCTTGCCATAAGCCTAGTTCTACACCCAAGGGTGTAATAGAATAATGCCCTCGTTCATTAGGGGTTAATTTCTGATAAAACCCACTGACCAAGGTATAGACTTCAAGAGAGCCATTGTTGATTTGATAAATACCATAGTAGGGAATTCGGATAATTTGCTCATATACCCAAAACTTCCCTGGCTTAGTTACTTCTCCTTGAGTCGAGAGGGATAACGGGGTTTTGTCCCGTTCTTCCTCGCCATTGCCACTGGCGAATTCTAATGCAATTAATGGTGCTATATGTTCCCGCCACACCACATAGGAGCGACGAATTTTACCATCTAGCTGAGGAGGGACATTGGGCACATAGAACCAATCAGGCGCTTCGGCTCCTTTTTCAGGTGGGTCAGTTTCTCGCCAGTAGATACCACAGTCTTGCCCAATGGCATATTGTCCATCAGGATGTCGCTGTTGTAAGATCTCTCCCATCGAATCCGTTAGAATTATGCTTTGGGGATGCTCTTGAAAGTTTTTCACGAATGTACCATCTGACTCCGGTAGCTGGGTGTGGTCAGGGAAGGGAGGAGGTAATTTGACTCGAGGTACTATCTCAGTCATGGTCTGGCCTAGACTATTGCGGTGATGATTCTATATATTATTCTGGCTGCTCTAGTTTGATAGCCGATCGCAATTACCAATTATTAGAGCATGGTAATAGTGCTTAGTACACTAAAGATGCTCTTCCAAGGTTACTAATGACGTCAGCTGTCAG
>NZ_JAAHHE010000466.1:0-4169 GCF_010692525.1 Moorena sp. SIO3B2 | reverse complement strand
CAACCCTTGTGCCTCAGGATGGCAAGGCTTTAGTGGTAACAAATGGGGTCTATGGTGAACGCATGGCAGCAATGATCAAGGCTCACGGTAAGTCCCTGGAGGTGATCAAGGCTCCCTGGCACGAGCCCATGAACCTGAAAGAGGTTGAAACGTGCCTGAGCCAGGATTCAGCCATTACCCATGTGATTGCCGTTCATCACGAAACCACCACTGGACGACTCAATGATGTGGCTCAGTTGGGTCAACTGTGTCAGCGCTACAATGTCGCACTGCTGCTGGATAGTGTTTCCAGTTTTGGGGCTGAGGCCATTGAGTTTGCGCCTTGGAATTTAGAAGCCTGTGCGGCAACGGCGAATAAATGCTTGCATGGTGTGCCTGGTCTATCGTTTGTGTTGGTAAAACGATCCATTTTCGAAACTCGCCCCTCTGCCGCTGGAACCGTTTACTTAGATCTCTATCGCTATCATCAAGAGCAGGCAAGGGGCTATTCGCCCTTTACCCAAGCCGTACAGGTGGCCTATGGGCTCCAGGAGGCTCTCAAGGAAATGGAGGAGATGGGGGGACAGTCGGCTAGACACAGCTCTTACACTGAGCGTGCTCAGCAGATTTTGCAAAGTCTGCAAAATCTCGGGGTCAAACCGCTCTTGGATGTGCAGGATTATAGCTGTGTCCTGACTTCTTTCAAATTGCCCCCAGGCTACAGCTATGAGCAAATCCATGACACGCTCAAAGAATCCGGTTTTGTGATTTATGCGGGGCAGGGGGGACTCAAAAACCAGATTTTCCGGATAGCCAACATGGGTGATATCCAACCGAGTGATCTAGACCGTCTGCTGGATTGTTTTCATGGCTTGTTTAATAATTAAGGATCGAATGCCCTGAATGTTGCACAAAAGATTAGAGGCAATGATTCCTGATGATACAATCTATCTCAATCAACGAGAAAACATTGACAATTCATTGGCAAAGTGGTTATGATTCTACTTTCCACTATATCTGGTTGCGGGATAACTGCCAAAGTCCAAAGTCACTTCACCCAAATGGACAACGACTGCTTCAAACAGTCGATATTCCAGCAGATCTTCATCCTAGCTCTGTGCAAGTTATCAAGGAACAGTCTCTAGAAATTGTCTGGGTCGATGGACACCAAAGTAGCTACAGTGCTGACTGGTTATATAACCATGTCTATGACATGCCATTGTCTGGCTCCAATAATGAGATGCAAATCCAGCTTTGGAATTGCTCTGTTGACATCAATTCACTCACTTTTGACTACCCAGAAATTATCTCTAAAGAAATAACACTATATCATTGGCTAGTTGCCTTTCGTAAATATGGGGTTGCCTTTGTAAAAAATGTCCCTACTCAATTGGCTGCGGTGAAAAACATTGTCGATCAGTTTGGCTATATACATGAAACTAACTATGGTTCCATATTTGATGTCAAAGCTGTTCCTAATGCCACGAATTTGGCTTATACGAATCATTCCCGGAGTCCTCATACAGATAATCCATATCGTGACCCCGCACCCACATTGATGCTTTTGCACTGCCTTTCGTCGGACGTTGAGGGGGGTGATAGCATCATCGTGGATGGCTTTCAGGTTGCAGAAAAACTACGTCAGAAAAACCCTAAATACTTTAAATTGCTAGCATCTATCCCTGTCAACTTTTGCTTTAGCGATCCAAATGTAGAAATCTCCTCCGAAAAGACAATCATACAAGTCAATCGGCGCGATGAGTTGACAGCAGTTTATTTCCACAATCAATCTTTACAACCATTTCGTATGCATGCAGAATTGATGGGGCCTTTCTATGATGCCTATCGTACCTTCTTCGAAATGATAATGGATGTCAAGAATCAGGTGCAATTCAAGCTACAACCAGGACAAGTATATATGGTGGACAATCGGCGAGTGTTGCATGGTCGCACAGTTTTTTTCAATACAGGCAAGCGTCATTTACAAGGATGCTATGCAGGTATTGATGGTTTGTGTAGTAAGCTGGCAGTGTTGAAACGACACATTATCGGTACTTAGACATTTTTTAGCCAAAAGCAGCCTCAAACCCATACATAGTAGTAATTTTACTTCACTTTACTTATTTTCTTGATATACCTGGGTTTCAGCGATTTTTAAGTGATTAGCTTATATCTGTTGGGAAGATACAAATGGAAGCTATTTTTTTAGATTTTGATGGGGTAATTGTAGATTCTCTTGAAGAATGGTATTACATTGGCGTACTTGCATATCATGGTATCGACAAAGCTCTTCATGATAATCAACATAAAGAATTATATAAAAATAATTGCCATCTTCTTTATTCAGATGCAGATGAATATTGTTTATTGAAAGCCTTAGAAAATCAAAACATAAAAAGCTTTACCAAAATTCGGAAAGACGTAAATCAAAAAGAAGTTGATAGTTATAGTAAACAATTCAAAAAAATTAGAAAGTTTTATCAAAATCATCATTTAAATTGGTGGTGTGGCTTACATAGTCTTACTGATTATGGAAAAACACTGACCAATCAAAAAAATACCAAAAATTATTTTATCTTAACTCGTAAAAATATGGAGGATGTTTTAATTTTAAAAAACCATTTCAATATTAAAATACCCGATTTAAAAGTATTTGATTATAGTCATTCTGTAAAATATGGCGGTAAAGTAGATTTTATTGAAAAGTTTTTAGATAACAATCCAGACTATAATAAGGCTGTTTTAGTTGATGATAAGATAGAGAATTTGGATAAATCTTCAAAAGTTAAGTGTTATTTCGCCTCTTGGGGTTATGGTAAAGGAAATAATGAATTTGAAACATATACGGATAGTTGAACAGTAGTCAAACTTATTATGAAGTCTACATTACATATTTCAAAAAAATCGATAGATAAATGCATAGAAAAAATCATAAAAAATGAAAAAATAGACGGTATTGTCATAGGTCCAACTGTCTATTCCATGAATTGTTTTGCTCCCATTTACGACCATGTTAATAAAAATAATCTCCCGATAATTGTACCAAAATTCCCTTTAATTTATTCAAATATTGAGAAATTAAAGTTTCCTGCCAGTGGTCAACGTTTTTTAGTTTTTGGGGGGGGAAGTCTCATAGATTTTGTAAAAGTTTGTGCTCAACGGGATAAAATTTATTTAACTGTTTTGTTATCTTCTATTTCAAATGATGGTTTTTCATCTAATTTTAGTTCCTTAAAGGCCGATGAAACGTCATTTAATCAGAGTTATCCATCAAAAGCACCTCAGTCTGTTTATGCTTGTTTGCCCTTATTAACTAAGCACATGCCACATAAATTTTGGGTTAGTGCTCTGGGTGAATTATTATCAAAATTGAATGTTTGGGAGGACTTAAAAGTTGATAAGAAAGTCAAGGAATTTGATCAAACACCTTTTTATCAAATTGAACGATTTATAAACAAATACACGAAACGTAATGAAAACTCATTAATCGAAATAATCAAACAGCTTTACTCATTTTCTTTATTAATGAAAAATGATAGTAGTTGGTGTAGCCGTTCTGAACACGAATTTGAGAAATTATATGCAGCAGATAGTAAAATGTCACACGGTCAATTAGTTTTAATGGGTGCTTTAGTTGCCATGAAGATAAGATGTATATATAAGTTACCTGATTTATATGAGCAGTTATTATGTTATTGTCAAAAATTAGAAATAAGCTTAGAATTAAAACAAGGATTTGAGGCTATTATAGAATCAAAAACTTATAAAAGACTGAAAAAACTATCTTCAGTACGACCTGAAAGATTTGGGTTGTGGAATATTGTAGATTCCACAACCGTTGACTGGAAAATTATTATCAAAGAAATAATCAAGGAGTTATAGATATCGTGATTAAACCGAATCACATTACCTTATTTAGATTGATTTTAATTTTTATAGCTTTTGTTTCATGGTATCTTGTTCCTCCTCAATACTATCTGTATATTGGTGTGTTATTCTATATAGCATTTTTATTGGATGCTGTTGATGGGTGGTTAGCTAGAACCAAGAACTTAAAAACAGATTTCGGTAAGTATTTCGATCCTATTGTAGACTATATAGGTTTCCTAGCTTTGTATGTCATTAGCATTGAGATGGGAATTCTCCCGATATGGTTTGTTTTTCTAGCTCTGACAAGAGACTTTTTAGCA
>NZ_JAAHHE010000465.1:0-4169 GCF_010692525.1 Moorena sp. SIO3B2 | reverse complement strand
GCAAACTTATATTGGTCTGCCTCTTGACACCATTTTTCCACCTGCTCTGGTGTAGCCGTGGGAATAAGCAGGGCATGGTCGATTATGGGAGCAATATCAATGTCTGGATAGTCTATATCCATCGCTAGGCTTTTTTTGAGACTCCTATATCATTATTTATCAAAATTTATCAAAAAATTAAGATACTTAAGGAAAAATCAACCAACGCACAACTCTAACAGTTAACCGTCAAGCGCCAACCCTTAACCGTCAGATCACCCAGGTCAAACCCATACAGTTTCAGAAGAGTAATATTCAGGTAGACTTTAACTGTCCTATAGCCCTTGTTCACCATGGCAATTGATGTAGACCCAACTGCAAGCCTGATGGAACATTTCCGAGACTTAGATGATCCAAGAATTGAACATTTGGTGGAACATCGCTTGCTCGATATTCTAGCTGTAACAATTTGCGCTGTGATTTGTCTGGCCGAGAGTTGGGTAGATATTGAAAATTATGGTTTAGCCAAGCAACAGTTGTTGGAGGGCGTATCTTGGGTTAGCCAACGGCATTGCCTCCCATGACATAATTGCAAGAGTTTTTGTCCGACTTGAGCCACAACAATTGCAGCAGTGTTTTCTCAATTGGATTCAGGCAGTTGCCCAACTAAGCTGCGGTAGTGTAATAGCAATGGAATGGAAAAACCCTGCGCCATTCCGATGATACAGGTAGTAACCGTGGAGCCATTCATATGGTGAGTGCCTGGGAAGGGCATTGTAGGGGCGGGAGTTTTTTTCACAGCTTTCCTATGGTTTTGAGTGGCATCGCGCATCGCGCGAACGCTGGCTCCCACTCAGCTTTTTTTAATCCCTCAAGCATCCATCTGATAGACAGTTTGACAAAACAGTCACCACCTTTTGTCAGTCAGTCAGGTTTTTTAACTAGACTGTTCATATCTAAAATTATTTAATAAAATCGCTGTTCGCTATCATCTTACATCCAGGGGAACGCCATTTGTTTAAGTAGATCTATACCGACTATGAAACAGTCCTACAGCCCAGGGGTATAATGCGGGCAGAACAGTTAGAAAAAAATCCGACCCGAAAACCACAGAAAAGAGGGATGGTATTATGGCAAATCTCGGTAGGCACAAAGTCTTATCAAGGAAAGTACCAAACATCGGTCAGAAAAAGAGCATGTTTGAGGGAGGTAAATTTCCCCAGCCCAGTCAAAATGTAACAGCCACCTCAGCAACAACCGACTTATCCGACTACCGTCAACCACTGTCAGGGGCAATGATTGCCAAAGTAATGCGATCGCTGTCTACCTCAAATTCTCAATCCCTAGCAAACTATATAACAGATCAGCAGTTACAACCACCAAAGCCTCAGCAAAATGACCTTTATGGGCAAGGACTTGATCCCATCCCCACTCAGGAAGTACAACTGAAAGCTGATCCGGTGCAGCGATCGCCTCAACCACAGGAGCAATTACAGCAAGACCCAGCCACCGAAACCCCATCGGCATCGGTGGGGGATCCCGTGCTCCAAGGGAAAGGGGTAATGACAGGCGATCTCCAAGACAGATCTTCTCAGGAGCAGCGCCCCAACCTAACCGGCTTACCCGATCGCCTCAAAACAGGCATTGAAAACCTCTCTGGCTACTCGTCCGACTACCGTCAACCACTGTCAGGGGCAATGATTGCCAAAGTAATGCGATCGCTGTCTACCTCAAACTCTCAATCCCTAGCAAACTATATAACAGATCAGCAGTTACAACCACCAAAGCCTCAGCAAAATGACCTTGATGGGCAAGGAATTGATCCGATCCCCACTCAGGGAGTACAACTGAAAGCTGATCCCGTGCAGCGATCGCCTCAACCACAGGAGCAATTACAGCAAGACTCAGCCACCGAAACCCCATCGGCATCGGTGGGGGATCCCGTGCTCCAAGGGAAAGGAGAAATGACAGGGGATCCCCAAGACAGATCTTCTCAGGAGCAGCCCCCCAACCTAACCGGCTTGCCCGATCGCCTCAAAACAGGCATTGAAAACCTCTCTGGCTACTCGATGGATGATGTAAGGGTGCATTACAACTCGGATAAACCGGGACAATTGCAAGCCCATGCTTATGCCCAAGGGACGGATATTCATGTGGCTTCGGGGCAGGAGAAGCATTTGCCCCATGAGGCATGGCATGTTGTTCAGCAGAAACAGGGTCGGGTGCAACCGACATACCAGTACAAAGGGACGGTCATAAATGACGAGGCTGATTTGGAAAAAGAAGCGGATTTAATGGGACTAACTGCTCAGAATTACTCTAAGCAAAATCCTCCAAGAAAGAACCCAGAACAATCTGTATCCAACCCCGACGTATACCAATTAACGGGCTATGGTGCAGCAACACTGGGAGGAGGTTTTTTGATGGGGGTAGGGGCATTATTACAATATGGGTTAAGTTATGGGTTAAGTGCATATCGAGCTCGAAAACGGATAGAAAGCTTTGAAAGGAGTATGTCAAATTCCGGTTTTGTGGATAATGCTCGAAAAAGGGAACAGAACTTTGTCTTAGCCGCCTTGAAAGAAGGACTATCGGAAGAAGCAGCCAGACGGCTATACAAAATTAGCGGGGCAAATGCAAAGGACACCGTCACGGGATTTGATGTAGCTAGTGATAGACAACCATCCGTAGAAAATGCGATAGAATTTGTCAAAGGTGATACTCAGAGGAGTGCTTTTTACGTTGAGGTAGACATAAAAAACTTAGGAGGACTGAACAGTGTTTTAGGGCATAGTGGTGCCGATGAGGTATACAAGAAAATGGCCATTATCTGCGACAACCATGTAAAAAGCTTGGAGGAAAAAAACGCCCAGGTGGCTAGATTTAGGCATGGGGGGGATGAGTTTAGTTTTTTGGTAGTATCGCCAGACGGTTTAGTAGATGAAGGAGATGTTGAAACATCACTTAAGAAAGCGCAATCAAAAATCAAAGAAGAAGTTGAAGACAAAAAGATAGGCTCTTTCAACAAAAACCCAGAAGGCGACTACACAACAAATGATAAGCTGGCCATTATTGAGCACCCGAAACATAAGAACAATCACAGATATAATGGGACGGGAATTGTCTTTGGGGTCAGCCAGATCTTTCCTCAACATAAAACAGCTAGCGATGTTTACCAAGTAGCCGATATCAAGGTAGAAAAAAAGAAGCTCTCAGAAACGAAATAAAAACAGTGATTTTAGCACCCGAAACCTTGACCAGACCCTAGCCAAATCACTACATCTTTACAAGTAGCAGAAAGAAATAGTAAACTGTATCAGAGGAACAAACCATGTCAACTGAAGAGAGATTAAGAAGGTTAGGACTAGAGCATTTAAAAGACAAACCGGAAGAATTAGAGAAGGAACTAGAAAGACGATTGCTAGAAAGACAAAAACAGGAGGAGGAATGGCTATCCACGCGGAAAAAGCAACCCGACGACATAGATCAACCGGGAAACCTTACAGAAACAGAAGGTCAAACAAGCCAAGAGGCTCATGAGCAGACACAGAGCGACGGTTGACGGGATAGCAGATCAAGGAGAGTTGTTGCAGAGCAACCTACCGTAGGAAAAAACCTTTCAGTGGGATCTCTGATCAAGGTTGGTGCGTATGGGGAAGGGAAGCGCACCAACCCATCCCTAAACCAGTCGATCTCAAACCAGCTGATAATTTTTTTCCACTCTTTGAGATGTTGATTTAATTTCATCTCTCGACCTTGGCTGTTTACTCTTTTTTTGTTTTCCTTACTAGGAATCTAACAAAGCTACTTGTTAGATTCCTAGTAAGGCTAACAAAGATGCTTGTCACCCAGTCAGGTCAAAAACTTATCCGTTGCTTCGATCAAAGCACTGCGAATACCTGGTTCTGCCATGGAATGACCGGCATCAGGTACCACAATCAACTCAGCTTCTGGCCAAGCCTGATGTAATTCCCACGCTGATACCATCGGACATACCACATCATAGCGTCCCTGAACAATCACCCCAGGGATAGATTTAATTCGATCTACATTCCTCAGTAATTGGTCTTCTGGTTCAAAAAAGCCTTTATTGACAAAGTAATGACATTCAATTCTGGCAAACGCATCAGCAAATTCACCCTCACCAAACTTTTGGATCAGGGTTGGGTCTTGGAAGAGTTTACTGGTAC
>NZ_JAAHHE010000464.1:0-4174 GCF_010692525.1 Moorena sp. SIO3B2 | reverse complement strand
TACCGATTGCGATCGCAGCTGGTATTGATGACCCGGAAAATCCCTTTGGTACCGATGTGCTGCAAGTCCAAGCTGCCATTGAGTCGGTTTACTCCGATGCTGGGGTAGTGGTATTAATGGATTTAGGCAGTGCCGTGCTCAGTGCGGAAATGGCACTGGAGTTTCTGGATGAAGAGCAGAAACCCAAGGTGAGATTGTGCGAAGCTCCTTTAGTGGAAGGTGCGATCGCAGCCGTTGTCCAAGCTGCGGCTGGTGGTGATATCGACCAGGTGATAGCTGAAGCTAGATCAGCTTTAACCGCTAAAGCCTCTCAGTTATCAGTTGTTGATAGTAATGATAGTACTGAGTTTGACCCGGTGGGTGGAATGGGCATCTTGCCCGTGGGTGGAACGGGCATCTTGCCCGTGGGTGGAACGGGCATCTTGCCCGTGCGTTACGCAACTACAACCAAAGAAATCCATCTTACTGTCCAGAATCAACAGGGAATTCATGCTCGTCCTGCCGCCCAATTTGTTACTACAGCTAATCGGTTTAACTCGGAAATTACCCTACAAAATATCACTAAAACTAGCAATATAGTTAATGGAAAAAGCATTAATAATGTGATGCTTTTAGGTATCCAACAGGGAGATGAAATAGTCATAAAAGCAGTGGGAGAAGATGCCGAATTAGCCTTGATAGCGTTGCAGCAGCTAGTCGATAACAATTTTGGTGAAACAGTAAATAAAGCAAAAGAAGACATCAACCAAGACTCTAACCCTGCCAGTAACCGATCCCTTCACCCGTCATCGGTCAAACTTGATAGGTTAGTTGGAATTCCGGCTGCTGCTGGGATTGCGATCGGAGCGGTTATTGTCTACCAACCCAAACGTCCAGAGATTATTGAAGAGCAAACAGATAATCCTCAAGCGGAGTGGGAAACCCTACAACTTGCTATTAAAACAGCACAACAGCAACTTCAACACCTGATTAATACTGTTACTAAAGATCAGGCAGATATTTTTCAGGCTCACTTGCTCTACTTAGACGATCCAGCCCTAGTTAATAGAGCTTACCAGATTATAGTTGAGCAGCATCTATGGGCAGGGGCGGCTTGGAAAACTGTGATCGATGAAACCGTAGCAAATTACCAAACTTTGGAAGACTCCTACATGCAAGCTCGCGGAAATGATGTGATCGATGTCGGCTGGCGAGTGTTGCGATTACTGACCAATAGGAAAGAAACCGGTCTAGATGTGACTGAGCCTGGGATTCTGGTTGCTGCTGATTTAACTCCCTCTGAGGTAGCGCAACTAAATCCGAGCCAAGTCTTAGGTATCTGTTGCGCTAGTGGCAGTGCTACAGCCCATAGTACCCTAATCGCCAATATGCTGGGTATACCGATGGTGGTTGGTGTTGGTCAGGATCTGTTGTCGTTGCCAGCTGGTATGGAGTTGGCACTGGATGGGACAACCGGTCAAATTTGGGTAGAGCCTTCTGAGGAACGGAAGCAAGAATTACAGCTACAGAGCAACAGTAAGGATGAATTACCGACGGAGGTAATTACTCAAGATGGACACAAAATTCCTTTGATGGCAAATGTTTTGGGAGAGGGTGATGCTAAATTGGCTCTGGATTGTGGTGCTCAAGGGATAGGTTTACTTAGGACCGAGTTTCTTTATCTGGAACGCTTAACTATTCCGAGCGAAGAAGAGCAGTTGGCAACCTATCAAGCCATTGCGGAAATTATGGGTACCCATCCCCTAACGATTCGTACTTTAGATATTGGCGGTGACAAGCCCATTCCCTTCCTGAATCTAGCGTCTTCTGATGCTCCCTCTGCTCAGCACACCCCAGAGCCTAACCCTTTCCTAGGATGGCGGGGAATTCGTCAGAGTTTGGATTGTCCAGAGATGCTCAAAATCCAACTGCGGGCGATTCTACGAGGGAGTTATGGACACAACATTAAGGTGATGTTTCCCATGGTTTCCTCAGTAGAAGAGGTACGGGCTGCTAAGGAAATCCTAGCAGAGGCTAAAGCTGAGTTGCGCCAAGAAGGGTATGGTTTTAATGAACAGATGCCAGTAGGGATTATGGTAGAAGTCCCAGCAGCAGTAACCATGGCTGATCAGTTAGCGGCTGAAGTGGACTTTTTCAGCATTGGTACTAATGATTTGAGTCAATATGTGATCGCCGCTGACCGTACTAATCCCAAAGTTGCGAAGCTAGCTGATGCCCTGGAACCGGCTGTGCTACGGATGATTCAGCAAACGGTAACCGTTGCTCATCAAGCAGGGATTCCGGTTAGTGTCTGTGGTCAGTTGGCATCGAATCCAGTAGGGATACCGATTTTATTAGGGTTGGGGGTGGATGAGTTGAGTGTGAATCCACCTGCGATCGCTACTGTAATTTCAGTTATTTCACAGTTGACTATCAACCAGGCCGAGATGCTTGCTGGTGAGGCGTTGCAGCTAGATTCCGCTGTTGGGGTTAGAGAATATATTATCAACCAACTGGACAGGTCCGTTTGAGTCTTGGCAGGGTTGATATAGCGCTACGAGCAAGGGCTTTAGGCAAGAGGCATGCATGCTAGAGGCAAAAAAAAAGAGGCAAAAAAAAAGAGAGCCGTGTTACTGACTCTCTCGATCATCAGGGTGCATCTTATATTTCAAATATACCTGATAAAATGAGGGGTGTCACCCCTCATGGCAAAAATCAGCCAAATGGCTTAGTTTGTAATGTGGTACTGCAAAGCTGATATCCCTCACAAGACAGGGATTTAGGTTTGAACAGTTAAAATTAGGAAGCATTACCAACCCCAGACCTATGTTCGAGGAACAACCCCAAGCACTACAGCAAAAGGTCAAACTCTTGGCATTGGAATCAATCCGCCAAGATAATCCATCTCAATGGTTTGAGGTTTTATATTCCGAAGCTAATGGGGATTCAGGGCAAATACCTTGGGCGCGTTTAACAACCCATCCTTATCTACAGGATTGGTTAGAGCGTAATACACCCCAAGGGTCTGGTCGCTCTGCCCTAGTGGTTGGTTGTGGGTTAGGGGATGATGCTGAAGCGTTGGCGCAGCAGGGTTTCCAAGTCACTGCCTTTGATATTTCCCCGACTGCGATCGCATGGTGCCAAAACCGATTTCCCGATTCCCAGGTCAAGTACCAAGTGGCGGATTTATTTGCCTTAGATCCAGCATGGCATCACAAATTTGATTTTGTGTTTGAATGCCGTAACATCCAAGCCTTACCCCTCAAGGTCAGGTCAACTGTGATGAATGCGATCGCATTCTTACTCGCCCCAGGAGGAACCCTGTTAGTTATCACTCGGTTTCGGGATAGCGACACTGAACCAGATGGTCCTCCTTGGCCGTTGTCCGATACAGAACTAGCTTACTTTCAGGAATTGGGCTTACAAGAAATCCGTCGTGATACTGTCCCAGAATCGGAGGATGACCCAATTCAACGGTTGCGTATTGAATATAATCGCGAATATACTCGCCATGGTTCTTAAACGCTTAATTATTGAAATGGGAATGGGAGTAGACCAACACGGTCAAGACCCAACCGTAGCAGCAGCAAGAGCTGTACGCAACGCTATTGCTGACAATGCCTTACCTGGTGTTTGGGAAGTAGCTGGTTTAGAGCATCCCAATCAAATGATAGTTGAAGTTCAAGTCGCCGTGCCTTACCCAGAGCAAGTCCGAGAAGATGAAGTACTGGCTGTACTCCCTTTCGGTCAGAAAACTCTATCCCTTGAGTCCGGTGGAATGGTGGTTCAAGGCAGAGCGATTCCAGAACTTAATGATAAAAATGATGAGATGCTGATTGCTGTTGCAGCGGTTACTGTTTTGGTGGATAGTGATTAGGTAAGCTATCAGCTATCAGCTATCAGCTATCAGCTATCAGCGAACAGCGATTAGCGCTACGCGCACGGGATGAAGCGTTCGCAAAGCTTGGCCTACGGCCTCAGCTTCCGCGCTTATGCGATCGCGTTCAGCTATCAGCATACGGCGGTTTGCATAACGATCAGGTCTTATACTTTCCCTGTTACTTCTAGGCGATTGGCAATGGCATCCACTACGGTTTCAAAAATGCCCAGGGAGTTTTCCACCATGGTGTTGAGGGTATCGAGCAGGGGATTAATTTCACAGATTTCCCAACAACACACCCGTGGATCTTTAACC
>NZ_JAAHHE010000463.1:0-4191 GCF_010692525.1 Moorena sp. SIO3B2 | reverse complement strand
CTATCCTGGGATAATTCCATCCAGCCTAAGCTGTCGTATAGGATGGCAATCGGATAAACTGAAAATAGGGATATCATTGCCAAAATATACATTGGTGTTCGAGGTTTGGACGATTGTTTAAAGTAGCGTTGATAGAGAGCATATAAAACAAACGCCAATCCAATTAAGCTAATCCCCCACATGGGCGACAAGATTAGGCTTACCACTAAAAGCCCTGGAACAATAATTCCCCCTGGGATTACCCCTTCAGTTTTTTTGTAATGAAGGGCTGAATAAGCCCCAATCAGCAAGGCTAAACGAGTGATTTCTGACGTATTGATGGTTTCGAACATACCTTTTTTTTGAATCGTTTCTGTTTGAATCGTTTCTGTTTGAGTCGTTTCTGTTTGAGTCGTTTCTGTTGGATCCTTTGCTGTTTGTTCTTTTTCTGTTTCGGTTTTGGTACTGCTTCCAATTTCGGAGCCTGGACTAAGGTTTGGAATAAACTTAAGAGTTCTTGGGCTTGAGGAGTATGGATATTGACAGCTCCCACCAACAGAATCTTTGGCTCCTTTATGGTTTCGGTAATTTGGGTTAGTAAGGTCGTCCCAGGAGCATCCTTAAAAGGAGTAGAGTCACCCAGTAACACTAAACGTTCTGGTTCACTAGCGAATAACTTCTGTACTTCCGCTTCGCAGCTTCCGATGGTAACCACTCGATCAAAGCTCAAGCTCTTAGCAAGATTGGCGAATAACGCTACTCGTGGTAGTCGATCGGAACGGTTGTTGAGTAAAACCACTTTGGCATGGTCAGGATATTGGTTAAAAATGCGATCGCAAAGTAAATTAAAGCTTTCCCTGTCATTGACCGCAAACAAGTTAGCCCAAACGATGCCAGTATCTCGCCAATTAAAGGATTCCAGTTTCAGAGCACTCTCATCATTGAGAGTCTGCCACATAGCCTGAACCGCCCGTTTACGAGGAACTCCCAATAGCTTTCCTACTTCTAGTGCGATCGCAACATTATCTTCTATAGCCACAGCACTAAATCCTTTCAGGTCTTCAGCCATCACGTCACTAGCATTAGCTGCAATCAATTTAGCGCCCCTTTGTTTAGCTTCCCTGTTGAGAATATCCAGTAATACAGGATTTGATTCAGCCGTGATCACAATACCATTTTCAGGAATAGTCACTGCTAGGGAATGGGCAATTTCTTCCAGAGTTTCCCCTAAATATTCTGGATGGTCGTAGCGAACATTAGTAATGATGCTAACGTGAGAGCGCATCACTTTTTTTTCCAGCCATTCCGCATAGACTGGGTTAATCGCCATACATTCCATCACCACCGCTTCTACCTGCTGGCGAAAAAAATAGCGCATCACTGCCACTTGCTCGTTAACATTGGCATAGCCTTTTCGCGGCCAAATAGACTCTTTACCATTGGGATGGAGAATATGGGTAGTGCTACCAGTAATCTTGCCAAACGTTTTATACCCTGCTGCCCTAACAACTGCTGCCACATAGCGGGTCACCGTGGACTTACCTCGAATCCCATTAACATGAACCCGATACAGAATTTGATCCCGTTTTTGACGAAATTGCCAATAGGAAACAAGTAAATATAAAATGTAGACTACCAAGCTGGCTAGAGTCAGTAAAAAAGGCAAAGCCTCCTTGAACATCTCAAACTTAAGCCTCCCAATGATTCACTACCAATATTTAAGACTGAGGCTGAAAAGCTCGAAAGGTTAGGTGCAGTTTCACTAGACCAGGGGTCCCAGTCAACCGTAAAAAGTCAAGGGCATGAGGCACCGAAAGCTGAATCGGATTGTTCAGATAATGGGGCTTTTCCCAACTGACACAGGCAAAGTCATCGAACATTGCTAGCCCCTTTCCTTCTTGGGGAGGATAGTGACGCAACCAGAGCATCACAGCACGAGGATTATCTCTTTTAGGATTGGCCACCTGCTCCTTTGGCTTATCCTCAGGCATTGCTAAGTCTACCACAATCCGTTCCCAGTCAAAAGTATGACCAGGGTGAGTAAATACAGTCCTATCCCCAAACCCTTGCTCCCCTTCACTGGCACGATAGCGGACTTTCAGCTCTATCGGACCGGCATTTTCCCCCCGTACATATCCCACCATCGTCAGGTCTTTCTGAGGGCGATCAAGGGCATCTCCAAATACCCGTATCCGATGACGAAAAGGAACCACAGCCACCTCACGATTGCGATGCGATCGCTCTAGACAAATCCCGGTGATACCTCGATAGGCTCCTTGATAACAGGGAAAGGATGTCTTCCCTGTCGTAGATACCCCCCAGCGGTTGAGGTCTTGTTCATTGGAGTCCATGTCCCAATCTTCTGCCTCACCAAACCCCATTAAATCCCGCCCTAAACGGAGTTGAGAGACGTCACCAGCGCTGACTTGCACCTGATATAGAGAGGCTTCACTCGGAGCCAGCCCCCGCAAATCCACTACTCCCCAGCCATCTTGATTGATCATGACCGGAACATCTATACTGTAATCCTCGATGGTGACATCAGATCCATCAGCCCCTTCCACAGAAACCCAGCCGCGATTTAGATAGGGATAAACCAGCACTCCATCCTCAGAAAACTCCCCAATCCTCCGGATAAACCGATTGGCTAGGTCTCCCCCTATCAGTTGAGGACGATAGTCTTCCAAATAAATCGGAATAACCTGGAGCCTCCTCACCTCTTCATCCTCGATATCCACCAAGGCTACCAATTCCAGTAAGGTCTCCAGGCGATCGGAATCAAACACCAAGTTACCAAGGCTATAAAATAAAGGCACACCCTGACGAAACCCTAAGCCTTGAGCCACATGGGGATGGTGTCCCACCACTAGCCCTGCTCCAGCACTCGCCACTTGGTCTATCAGACCCCTCCCATAAGAAGTGGGGGCATAGGTGTATTCAGTACCAGTGTGGACTTGGACAATCGGGAAACGCCCTTGCTCTCGTTCCTGGGCAATTAGGGATTTTACTGTTGCTATGTCCCGCAAGTCTGCTGCACCCCCCTGATGGTCGGTAGCCACAAACTGTAGGGGTTCTCGATAGCGATCGCCTGCAATGGAGGTAAAGGAAAATAGGCTGTAATTGGTATTGCCCAATTGTCGGTGATCGGGTTCCTGGGCTGCATGTGGGGTAAGTCCAGCGCCACTGTAGGCCAGGCCAATAGTTTGTAACTGCTCCAGAGTGGTAGTCAAACCAGAAGCTAAGTAGTCCCAGAGGTGATTATTCCCTAGAGCGACATAATCAACCCCTAGTTTGCGCAGCTGGCGGACTGATTCAGGAAGGGTAAAAAAACTGTAGGGTTTCGCCCAGTGGGGGGTCGTCGGGTCATCCAGGACAGGGGTTTCCAGATTGACACTACGAAAATCACTGACCCTAGGCTGGAACAAAGGCTGTAAACCTTCTAACACCTTGGCACTGCCCCGTCTGGGATGGGATGCTTGAATCAGCGCATCAGGGTTATTTTTAGGAATCCGATTGCGGGGAGTTTTCTCTTCTGGGTCGAGAAACCGCCTACCCATTGCTACGTCTCCCCCGAACAGAAGCCTGGCCTCCGAATCTGTCCGTTTTACCAGGGCAATCGGCTCTACTTCCACTTCCGAAACTGTCAGGGGTAAGGCCAGAACTAGAGGAATCACTTCCTGGTAATAGTCAGGAGCATCAATTTCCAACAGAGCGTTATGACGGGGCATAAAGGGAAAGCGATACTGCCCTGATGAATTAGTAATTGTTTCTGCCTGCCCTAGGCGAACCGGAATATTACCCAGAGGCATACCCCCCGTTCCCAGGATTGTTCCCTGCACCTGGAGGGGGGTATGGTGATACTGACGGCCTAGATTAATTTCTTGAACGACTAAGGTATTTAACCATTCCCGGAGAGACCAGGCTTGGGCTGATCCAGGGTAAGGCCATAAAGTGAAGCACAGGACTATTACAAAACAACAAACTCCTCCACCTACTGCACGGATAGTGAATTTTATAGGCCACTTCCTAGGCCATTGCATCAGATTCGCCAGCATCTCCCTTAGTGCTACAATCCACATTTACCACTTCAAAATGTAGTATTTATAATTACAGCAATCAAAAGAAGAATCATGACTAAAAAAACCTCAAATAGAATCTAAAACAATGCCTTTATCATAGTTTAAGCTTGTAGCTGGTAGGGTGGGCAAAAAC
>NZ_JAAHHE010000462.1:0-4192 GCF_010692525.1 Moorena sp. SIO3B2 | reverse complement strand
GATCATGGGCTAATGCTGCAGCTAACGTGGATTTACCAATGCCTCCTAAGCCATAGATGGCACTAACCACTAAAGTGCCAGCTCTAGCAGTTTCTTGGGATAACAGAATTTGTTTTAGTCGTTGGCTTACTTCCGGGCGCTCGACATAATACGGAGGTAGTGGGGGTGCTTGATTAGGTCGAGTTTGGTTAACCTGCCTCCCAGGCGACTGCAGTCAATTATAATTATTAGTTATTTTGTCTCTTCCAATACTATCTCCTCCAATATTATCTCTTCCAATACTATCTCTTCCAATACTATCTCTTCCAATATTAGTATTACCTTGATTAATATCCCTTTTGGCAAAGTTTTTCACATTCTCAAGGTTGTAATTCTCACGGATAGCCTGATGGGATTCCAAAGCTTTGGTAATCTTTTCAAGAATTTCTTCTAAGTTAGGCAAAGCTTCAGCATCAACAGTAGTCACTAAACGCTCGATACTTTGGGCAACTTCCGGATTTTGCTTGGCTGCTGCTTCTACCTCCAATGCCACCTTGGCATAATCAAGTGCTTGCTCTGGGGCTTGCTCGATAGCCATTACTGTATCTGGAGACTGGTTTCTCAGGGATTCTACAAACTGGTTAGTCTGGTCCCAAACAACTTGCCCGACATTTTCCCCAGTTTTTTCTAGGGCTTTAGTGGCTAGCACAGTAGAAATAGCGACAACGGCAGCAGCTAATGGTTCCATTTTTGAAGGAGATTATTCAGAGTCTTGGTTTATTATAGTATTTTTAAATTGGGTGAGTTAGTTAGTAGTTAGTAGGGTGGGCAGTGCCTACTAATGCTATCGCCAGCTGCTGTTATCTATCTTTGGCACTGCCCACCCTACATCAATATTCTATTGTGATTAATTCTTTGGTGGGCAGTGCCTACTAATGCTATCGCCAGCTGCTGTTATCTATCTTTGGCACTGCCCACCCTACATCAATATTCTATTGTGATTAATTCTTTGGTGGGCAGTGCCTACTCATGCTATCTCTAGCTGCTGTTATCTATCTTTGGCACTGCCCACCCTACATCTTAATGGGGTGAGGTGGATTTTTTTAGTGAGTTAGTTAGTAGTTAGTTAGTAGGGTGGGCAGTGCCTACTCATGCTATCTCTAGCTGCTGTTATCTATCTTTGGCACTGCCCACCCTACATCAATATTCTATTGTGATTAATTCTTTGGTGGGCAGTGCCTACTCATGCTATCCCCAGCTGCTGTTATCTATCTTTGGCACTGCCCACCCTACATCTACATCAATATTTCTGTTCTCTATATTCAGTTGTTAATTGCCTTTTGGTTTTTAAATTGCTCGATTAATTGGGTTAAATTGTTAGGTTCCATGACTTGAGTGTACTGGTGCGCCATTTCCGGTGTTAGGAGTTCTAGCAATAGGGTGTTTTCAATCCACAATTCCATGACATCAAAGTATCCCTTTCGGCTACAGCGAACAACTCGCCATTGTTCTCGTTCACCAATTTTTTCGATTTCTTGTTGATTCAAGGGAACGGCAATGGCGGCATGAGTAGCGGTAAATTTGGAACTAGCTTCATTATTTAAGAACTGTAATTCTTGTTGGTTAGTTCCAGGCTTTAATTCCGTGCCCCTAGGATAAACTTCAATAGCTGTTCCATATTGATCAAAGGCTAAGGTCATATAACTTCCTGGGTGAGGCGCAAATTCAATGCAATTTCCCTTAAAGATTTCTGCTAGTACCGTGGCTACGTGGTAAGGATTATCTGCGGCAATAGATATGTGAAATATCATAAATTTATATCTCTAGAATTAGAGTAGTTTTCAATTGGTTTAGGGACAAAGTTCTGGGTTTTAGGGAACAGCGATCCCCCCTAACCCCCCTTAATAAGGGGGGAAAAGAACAGGGAAGAGATAATAGGGAAGATAGAAGAGGTAAAAAATTATGTGTACTTCATAGCTATGAAAAACGCTGTATTAGTTTTATCTTAGTAGGAGCGCCTAAAAGCTGCATCAAAAGGTGCGCTTGCGTCAAGCGCACCTAAAAGTTGAAAGTGCTTTTAAAAAGGTTAGCAGGGCAAAGGCATCTTGTCAATAAACCGGAGATAGTTATCAATAAACCCTGCTGTAAGCATATGCGCTACGCGCAGGCTAGGCCAACAGCTAATGCGCTACCCGCACCCTAAGCAAATGGCTGAATACTTACCTTGGTATTTTATTGAAAATTATTTTCATAAGTAGTCCTACAAAATTTAAATGATATGTAGCTATCCTTGAATATATAAAGGCTAAGCTAACAACCAAAATAAAAATTAATTACACATAATTTATTATAAAAATAGCGAAAATTTTTAATTGTAAATAAATGTATTTTTTTTGATTTACCCCTTGCATTTTTTCCAGGAGTTATCTATACTATAAAAAGTAACGACTGAAACTAATAACCGCGCTGGTCATAGCCTTAATGAAAATCAGCGCGGTTTTCCTCCCACCTAAATAGGAGTTACTTCTATCATGGCAAAAATATCACGATCATCAATCCTAGCTTTCCACCAAGCCACCCTGCCCTTGGTGAAGGAGGTAGGTTGATATCTAAGCATATGCGCTACGCGCACGCTACGCGAACAGCGGTCAGCGGTCAGCCCTCAGTCCTTAGCCTTTAGCTGATAGCTAATAGCTAATAGCTGATAGCTGATAGCTGATAGCTGATAGCTGATAGCTGATAGCTGATAGCTGATAGCTGATAGCTGATAGCTGATAGCTGATAGCTGATAGCTGATAGCTGATAGCTGATAGCTCCCTAAATTAATAATCACCCCCAGACCCATAGCGCCATGCGTCTAGCCAACGGTGGAAATAATATTTTGGTTTCGGTGGCAAAGTATTCAACATGCCACTGAGTAATTTACCTACTGGATACAAACTACTGTAAACGGCTAAATTACTATAATGAACCATCCAATCCAATAGCATCGTTAATCCTACTTGAGGAATCACTGGCACGACTAATCCTGGTTTAGTTAATGATGTCACAAATAGGGTTTTAGATAATCCTGAAAACTTCACTACATCTTGGAGGAAGGGCTTAAGCACATCATCTCCCAGGTTTGCCATGGCTTGGAATACGCCAGTGAGTAATTGATTAATTTGATTCGGTGCTAGTTGTTGCTTGATGCCAACACTCATCGTTCGTTGAAACATCCAGGTTACGCCAATATTCGGCTGATAGGGTTGTAGTTGGGCTAAAGCATTGCGGTCTAGCAAATCATAGTCCAAGGCTTCATGAATACCGTTACTTAGACGCTTTAAATGTCTGACCATGGAACCAAATCCACCAAAACTGACTGGTGATTGCCCACCACTGCTATCCCCTACAGGTAAAATCCGATTCCAAGGCATTCTTAGGGGACTTTTTTGATAGGAAGGAAAAAAGCCAAATAGTACTCGTTTAAAATCAAGTTGGGATAAGTCTACTCCCTGGTATTCTGGTAACAGACGGAAGTATTCGTCACATAAAAATTCTAAACTAGGACGTTCGGGATTAGCATCTAAGTAGGTAAATAAATAGGTTGTTCTACCATCCCGAGCTGGAAATGCTTCCCAGAAATATTGACATTGATTTTGGATAGGAGTGAACGATACAATCAAATCCCCCATCTCATTTTTAGGATAGCCTTCAGCACAGCTACCAACCACTAAACAAACTCCTTCTGGTTTCTGACCTTGCCTGACTTGCTTAACAATTGGGGAAAAATGTCCCATGGCATCGATCAGTAAGCGAGCCTTAACTTGGGTAACCTCCAACTGGTCAACTTTCAAGCCGATTGAGACGCCATCGGGATGAATAGTTGCTTGTGTAAAGGATGTCTTTTCAAAGAGCTTACCGCCAGCAGCTAAAAATTTGGCTTTGAGGGTATCGAGCAGAAAGACTGGGTCAACACCAATGTTGAGTACGTCGTTTACCAAGAAATCAGGACCCTCGAAAAAACTGATCCGAGCTGGGTTATACTCGGATGCGATCGCATTTTCTAATTCCGCCGTTGAGAGTAACTCAAGTTCCAGGAATACTTCCAGTTCTTGGCGAGAGATATTCCACTCTTGGTCTCTACCGCGCAAAACCCCCCGTTCAACTACCGCAACTCGCCAGCCTCGCTGTTGTAGAGCAGCACCAATCAGAATTCCCAAGGTACCGCCAC
>NZ_JAAHHE010000461.1:0-4200 GCF_010692525.1 Moorena sp. SIO3B2 | reverse complement strand
GAATAATGCGCTGTCTGCGCTTATAGAGCTTAACCCTGCGATGAAGGGATTTGTTCCGCTTGAGAAACTCTTTGATCATTTGATAGTTTACAGTTGACGGTTGACGGTTGAGTGTGAGCAGGTGACAGTCAGTATGTTAACAACCTCTGCCACTATCAACCTCTTTGCTAACAAACCAAAATTATCTAAAAAGATTACAACTAATATCAGATAAGGCAAGAAATGCCATAAACTCGGGTTTTTGGCTCGTTTGCGAAGCTTGAGCCTCAGGGGAAGACTTGGGGAGTCACTTTGAATTGGTTTAAAGCTAATTAAAGCAAGACAGGTGGTTAGCGCTGCGACGTCGCCTAATAGCTAATACTTAGTTAACTAGTCTGACTATGGGATCAGTGACTGTAACGTCGATACCTAACTCAGTTCTTGCTATACTTCAAGTGTAATACAAAGAAACCAACTCTGTCAAGCCATAAACTGTTGTTTACAAAAAACAGAGAAAATTATGTTCCACTCATGGCTCTGGAACTGAGGCACTGACAGACTTTCCAGACAAATACTCCGGCTTGCCAAACACAGACCCATAAACCAAACGTCCTTCCTCCTCCACAAACTGACCAGCAAAATTTTTGCCTATCACTGTTTCCAGACGGAGGTTAAGAAAACGTTCTTCTTCCTTAGTTGTGAACTTTTCTGGCGGAGTTTGTGCCAGCCAATTGCTCACCTGTTGTTGCCATTTGACACGGCTAGCCAGTAGTTGATCTCTTAATTCCCTGAGATTGCTGGCACACAAAGCCAAGGTGGGCTGACTTTCTTCTTTGGTATGGTGTTCTTCAACCATTGCCCCTACTCCATAGCAAAAGCAAACCAAAGGCATCCACATCTCCTGGAAGTAAGCGGCATTGGGAGCAATTTCTATCCCCGCTAATTTATCCCGCAGGAAGAATAGCGCACCGGTTTGCCCAGATAGCAATTCTAAGCGGCTTTGATATTGGGTCAAAAAGGCTCGCTTACGACTGAGAATCTGTTCCAAATGACCCCGGTTGGGTAAGCCAAGTTGCTGGTTAAGGCGGCTAATCCCATGCCAGAGTTTGCTGTAACTCTCTATACCTCGCTGTCCTAATGCTTCGTTGCGCAGATGGAGGGGCAGAATAAAAAACCACTGCTGACGACTTTCGAGATAACCTCCCTGGGACTCTTGGACACAGCAAGCATCTCGGAACATCAGTTTTTGACCAGCAGCGATGAAGGCTGACCGACAGAGGGCATGATTTTGCGCCCCATCTTGGATATAACCCATGTGTAGGGGAACAATCGCAATCCCTGCTTCTGAGGGGTTGGCAACTTCGATATTACCATAACCATCAACCCTCAATAGCTTCAGTCCAGAGAGCGGACCTACAAATTGAACCCGATTCTCTCCACCGAATATTGGCACGACTGTCAGAACACCTGACTTTTGAGGTATGCCGAAACGGTAAGGAGATAGGTCAAAGACATTTTGAACTAATTGATGACAGTCCATAGCGCTAACTCCTTTTCAATCTGATCCAGTTTTTGCAGTAGAAACTGCTGTAAGCAGGTTTGAGCCTCTTGGCTGTTAACCCTGGAAAACAGACTTAACAATACTGTTTCAAAGTCTTCCTGATGCCAAAATTCCAACTGAGGGAGATTTGGAACAGGACGACGTAACGTTAAGTTATCGGCAGGAGTGAATTTGCTATGGCAGAACACTACAGGAGTTTCTACCCCACATCTTGGCAGTGCTTCCACTACCCTTTCTAAGTCTCCTGGATAGTAGTTTTCGTAGCCATCAGAGACAATCGCTACTAAGTCAGGTTGACTTTCCAAGGCATCCAGCAGAGCCAGGGCTAAATCTGTATGTCCTTCTGGCACTGGCGGAAATCCAGACCCGCCGACAGTATAGACTTGTAAGTTACGACAGCATTTCTTCAATACCAGTTGCAAGGCGACAGATTGGGAGAGGGTAGAAAATTCCCGTTCTCCGTAACTACGAGTCGATGCTGATGCATCCAGCACTAGTGCCATCTTCCCCGTAAAAATCGGCAGTTGGCGCACAGATTCTTCCACGTAGTAATCAAGGGATTGCTCCAATTCTGGGGACTTGCCTCCCCGGTAGAGATGAACAAGAGTGGCACTAATATCCCCTCGATTAGTAGCTGTCACAGTTTTCAGACGTAGTTTTTCCCCTTTTAGTTTTTCGGTGTACTGGGTATGAGCTAGTTTATAGTTGCCATTGCTGGTTTGAGGAGTTCCCTGCTTGTACAACAGGGGAAAAATTAATTTCACCCATTCCGGATCCCGAGCAAAGCGCAGCAGATGACGACGTAGATAGGTTTGACTTTCCTCTGTCTCAGGTTGGGTCAGCATTTTGGCACAAGCACGAACAACATTCTTTCCTAAAGCATGTTCTAAGCTATCCACCAACGCCGGACGGCGAGAGCTTGCCATATCTGCCAGCTCAGGATGATTGAGTATATAGTTGAGGATGGCTTTAGTGGTGTGCTTGTGATTTGACCGCACCCGCTTTAGGGCAAGAAATATTGTCAGCACTAAGTCTGGAGGTAGAATTGCTAGCAAGAAACCAGTGACCCGGTTGAGAAGACAGCGCTGATCAACGGACATGCCAACTCTAGAGGATTGTAGTAGTTGAAACAGGATCCGTGCTTGTTGCCACGGCTGAACCGTTTCTACTACCGCCAACAGAGCATAGAATTCTGGATTCTGCTCATACATGGACTGATGTAGGGTTGCATCCTGCCACTCTGGAGGCTGGTGATCACGCCGCACAATAAAAGGCGTATTATCGGTACACAGATGGTTCAGAAAATTTAAGGAGGTTTTTTGATTGGCATTCATGAAATGCCTCCTAATTTTAATTGGGATAATTAGAGGTTAAGCAATTGGAGATTATAAGCTAGATTACTATTATACTACTTTATAATACGATTGTCGATATTTTTAATTATTTTTGTATGTACTTTATGTAATCGTAACTGTAACCCCAAGGCACAACTATGCGAGAACTCTATCCCCCCATCGAACCTTACAACCAGCAAACCCTAACAGTTTCTAACCTCCACACCATTTATTTTGAAGAGTCGGGTAACCCACAAGGTCAGCCAGTAGTCGTGTTACACGGAGGACCAGGAGGTGGTAGCCAACCGGTTTATCGCCAATACTTTGACCCAAAGAAATGGCGAATTGTCATGTTTGACCAACGGGGTTGTGGTAGAAGTATTCCCCATGCTGAACTTGAGGAAAACACTACTTGGGATTTAGTTCGTGATATCGAAAAACTGCGAGTAAAACTGGGTATTCAGCAGTGGGTAGTTTTTGGGGGTAGTTGGGGTAGTACTCTGTCTTTAGCCTATAGTCAAACCCATCCTGAACGCTGTCTAGGACTGATCTTGCGGGGAATTTTTATGCTTAGGCAAAAAGAAATTCGTTGGTTCTATCAGGAGGGAACAAGCTATATTTTTCCTGATGCTTGGGAAGACTATATCAAGCCGATTCCAGAAATAGAACGCCATGATCTAATTTCTGCTTACTATCGACGGTTGACCAGTCCGGATCCTCAAACCCGCAATTCAGCAGCTCGGGCTTGGTCAATTTGGGAAGCAAGTACCAGTAAACTCTTCCAAGACCCAACCCTGATCCAAAAGTTTGGTGAGGGTGAATTTGCTGATGCGTTTGCCAGAATTGAATGTCATTACTTTGTCAATAAAGGCTTTTTTGAACCAGAAGACCAGTTACTCAGGAATGTAGACCGGATTAAATCTATCCCTGGGGTGATTGTCCAGGGACGCTATGATGTGGTGTGTCCGATGGTATCAGCTTGGGAATTACATCAGGTTTGGCCAGAAGCTGAGTTGATTGTGGTACCCGATGCGGGTCATTCCATGGCAGAACCAGGTATCCGCAGTGCTTTGATCGAAGCAACGGATAAGTTTTTGACCTGACTGGGTGACAGCAGCCTTGTTAGCCTGACACGGTTAACGGTTGACTGTTAACTGTTATACTGACAAGTTGGTTGATTTTTACTTAAGTATCTTATATAGCGATGGATATAGACTATCCAGACATTGATATTGCTCCCATAATCGACCATGCCCTGCTTATTCCCACGGCTACACCAGAGCAGGTGGAAAAATGGTGTCAAGAGGCAGACCAATATAAGTTTGC
>NZ_JAAHHE010000460.1:0-4209 GCF_010692525.1 Moorena sp. SIO3B2 | reverse complement strand
TTAAGCTTATTATAGCGTTAATTCAACGTAAAATTGACTTGGTCAATTTGATCGCTGAAAAGCAGTGCCTGAGAAAGTTTCAAGTTTTTGGAGAGGTCTATACAGTCTTTGAAAAATCGACAATGCCGAAATTTTGACGGCAATAGGCCAGGCTGGCGGGTAAAATAACCAAGGTAAGTGCTTCATAAACGCTTAAAAACCTTCAGATAAAGAGCTTTAATGGGCTTACCAGATCTAACTAGTTCTGCTTGCTGAACTACTTTGAATTGTAAAAGTAAGCTTTTAGATAAATCAAGGCTTTTCTGTATTGGATACAGTTTTTGAAAAATCAACCTAACGTAATAATTATGATCAGCTATTTCGGTCAGAAGAGACCCAATACTGTTCGGATACTTAGTGCTACTCTATTGTTCGCGGTCTAAAAGTCTCAGCAATAACCTTTCATCCAGTCCACCCAAGCTCGTAGCGAGCACCCTGAGGGTGTCAACATAGCCAAGATACATTTCGTACTGCTGTCGCTTATCTGGAGAGATTTTGTCAAACTCAACTCCTTTTCCCCAGCGGTGAATAGTATTGGGTTTAATCTTTAATACTTTAGCAATCAAGTTGATGCATTTCTCCCGATAACCATGCTCAGATTCGACCATTACGATATCTGACTCTGTGTAGCACGGCTGTCCGTATTGATTGAGGGCTTCTAGTCCGAACCAGCGGCGACAAAATCTCCTTGGGTGCATGCCTTGTCCATTAAGAACACGGGTTTTCAGAATCTTGGTAGCTACCTGATCAGCTTGATGCTTTTTAGTGTTACTGGCAGAATACTTCCAGTTCTGGAGATCCTCCTGAGAACTAGGACTGGCTTGAGCTATCCTGATTCTTTTTATCTGATTCATATAGTCGCGAATGCCTGTCTGAACATTTGTTGGGTATGACATAACTACGCACTCAATGATTATCAAGGAACTTTTGTATCGACAATTTGGAAAATGGGGGTAGCTCTCAAGGCGTTGCTTAACAATGGAATGATTTTAGGAGTGAGGTGGAATGGGCATCTGGCCGTGGAATGGGCATCTTGCGTGGAACTGGCATCTTGCCAGTTTCAATATATTTTCGGGCGGGCAGGATGCCCACTCTACTCCTATTCAGCGCGAAGATTCAGCAACGCCCATCCCTTTGGAAAATAAACTCACGGTAGTCTGCTAGGTCATCAACTTCCAGGAAGTTGAGTAAAATCCCAGGGACTAACCAAACTACCATTTTGGCCAGTAAGTTTAGTTTCCATTTGATCTGCATTACCTTAACTCCTGGATAGAAACCAACAGACAAGTAAGTATTCAGCGATCAGCCCCTCAGGTATAGCGCTACGCGCAATGGCATTGGCAAGAGGCAAGAGGCAAAAGTTGACTACAACAGCGTTTCAGCTTTTATAAATGTCAAACACCTTAATGGGTAGTGCTATATCAACTCATGTAAGACAAGGGCTGATCAATCAAGATAGTCAGTCATTGTAACTGTTTAAAGTATGCGAACTTGACTTGAACTGATGTAGAGTAGGTTTTTGGGATTAGGGCTTGATCAAGAGCTGATAGCTGGCAAGGGTAGCTTTTCAACTAGCCCGTTAGCCCTAGGCTGAATCATTACATTGCTGTAGTTGAGAACTATCCAACTGACTAGCTTTAATCAACTTCTCTAGTTTCGTTGTTTTTTGAGGTTTTGACAGTACCCTTGTGGGTACCCGAGCAGGACTTACACACCAAAACTGTGATCACCCCCTCAGGTATCAACTCATGTCAGACAACGGCTGATCAATCAAGATAGTCAGTCATTGTAACTGTTTAAAGTATGGGAACTTGACTTGAACTGATGTAGAGTAGGTTTTTGGGATTAGGGCTTTATCAAGAGCTGATAGCTGGCAAGGGTAGCTTTTCAAGTAGCCCGTTAGCCCTAGGCTGAATCCTTGGGCTCAATCTTAGTGAGAGCTTGCTCTGACTGACTGCAGAGACCATGCTCAACTAAATAATCGAAAATCTGATCAGAGTTCAACAGCATCATAAGTCATAAAGGTGTGAACACCCTTTCAAAAAAAACTAGGTAGGTCGAGTCGGCACAATTAACTTGTTCCGCTATTGACTTATCAGACCGAATTCGGGAACTTATGCGAAACTTAACAAAAGTTAACGATATCTTCGGGAGTCGGGAGTCGGGAGTCGGGAGTCGGGAGTCGGGAAAAATAGAGGTGCGGGTAGCACGTTGGTAGCGATGCAGCGCCCTTGATGAAGGGATTTCTGCCAAGACCTGGCTGCATCGCCTTTAGCTTTGTGGTAAGCATTCAGGGGTCAGCCATCAGCGGTCAGCGGTCAGCCTTGGCCATTGGCGAATGGCTAACGGGAATTGAGGTGCTTATTTTATTCAAAAGCTGTTCGCACCTCAATTCCGGTGGCCACAGGCCCAAAGCTGATACGCGACACGCTGATAGCTGATAGCTGAATGCTTACGCTATGTGGTCAGTCCCTCACCAACATTTGACTATTACAACAGGACTGTAACCCCAAGCAGGATGCCAGGAATCACAAAAAAGACGCCAATGATATAGGCAAATGCGATCGCTTTTCCTTCACTAGCCACAGCAGCGAGGGTTTCTGCACTGACAATTGGCAAGCGACAGAGGAAGGGAATGCCATAGATGATAACCACCCCAAGCACGTTGTAGAGCAAGTGAACCATGGCAATTTCTAGGGCAGGAACCGCTTCCGCGCCAGAAACAGCGGTCGCTGCTAGCAAGGCAGTAATACAAGTGCCGATGTTGGCACCGAGGGTGAAGGGATAGATTTGCGCTAGGCCAAATAGCCCTGCACCGGCCAAGGGTACCATCAAGCTGGTGGTAGTGGAGGAAGATTGAACCAGAACTGTCATAAAGGTACCAGCAGCAATACCCGCGATTGGCCCTTTACCAATGGCTGTATGAAGAATATCTTTGGCACGACCGACCATTAGGACTTTAAGCAGTTTGCCAATAAAGCTAATGGTCAAGAAAATCATCGCGATTCCTAAAATAATCAAAGCAATACCGTCAAAGGGCGCTGGTAAAATGTGAGTTATTGTTTTAAACAAACCCACCACTGGCTTAGTAGCAGCCTTGACAAAGTTCAAATCCTTGACACTTAGAGAACCGCCTCCTACCAAATTTTGAGCTAAGAAATAGGCAATCTTCTCTAGGGGATGAAAGATAATCTCAACGGGCAGAAAAATGACTACACTAAGTAAGTTAAAAAAGTCATGGATTGTAGCCGCAGCAAAGGCTCGCTTAAATTCGGTTTTATCCCCAATATGACCTAAACTCACTAAGGTATTGGTAATACTGGTACCGATATTTGCCCCCATCACCATTGGTACAGCAGTGGTTACCGGTAAGCCTCCAGCCACTAAACCAACAATAATTGAGGTTACGGTACTTGATGATTGAATTAATGCTGTGGCAACGGTACCAACGATTAGTCCTAAGAAAGGATTAGTGGCAAAGGCAAAGAGTTCTTTAGCTTGTGATCCGGTTGCGGATTTAAAACCCGAACCAATCATGCCAACTGCTACAATTAGCAGATATACTAATAGTATAACACTAATCCATTGCCGAATATTGTTACCTTGGTTTGACCCTTGGCTTCTTTCTATCGGTTGCTCTGAAATGTTACTAATAATTCATGTGCTGCTATAGCTTTTCCTAATCCGGTGAGGTACACGCTAGGGGGGTCAATGGTTTGTAACGATTGCTTATAAATAAGCAATCATTCTTAACACGATTAAGCTGTACCTCACTACCATAGGAAAGCCTGTATACTTGATTCCAGAGCTAACCGTATATCACAAAGTTTAACTTTGAGTTATAAATTCGTTATCAAAATAATAAAATTATAGGTAAGCTATCAGCTATCAGCGTGTCGCGTATCAGCTTTAGCAAAGGGAACAGGGAATAGGGAATAGAACAGAACAGGGAATAGAAAGTAGGGTGGGCAAAATTCTATTATCTAGAATTATCAAAAGAACTAAACGGTTTTTGCCCACCAACAGAAAGGGTGTGCAAAGTTCTATTATCTAGAATTATCAAAATAAATAAACGGTCTTTGCCCACCCTACAACCTTATCATTTTGATACCCGATGAATAATGCGATACACAATTAACCCAGCGATCACACCAACTACCACATGAAATA
>NZ_JAAHHE010000046.1:0-39582 GCF_010692525.1 Moorena sp. SIO3B2 | reverse complement strand
CAAGCAACGCATTGATCACCTAGCTTCCTTGTTGAAGGTTGGAAGTTCTGAAGGGTTACAGGTTGGCAGGTTGGATGTTGAAAGTTCTGAAGGGTTACAGGTTGGCAGGTTGGATGTTGAAAGTTCTCAAGGGTCACAGGTTGACAGGTTGCATGTTGAAAGTTCTCAAGGGTTACAGGTTGGCAGGTTGCATGTTGAAAGTTCTCAAGGGTTACAGGTTGGCAGGTTGCATGTTGAAAGTTTTCCAGACAACCTTGAACCTTCAACCGAAACTAACCTTGAACCTTCAACCGAAACTAACCTTGAACCTTCAACCGAAACTAACCTTGAACCTTCAACCGAAACTAACCTTCAACCTTCAACCGAAACTAACCTTCAACCTTCAACCCCCGATTATGATAAGGCTACGTTGATAGAGATTGCTGAGACCTTGCGAGAACAAGGTGAAATATTTGTAGGGTTGGGGGAATCCTTGAGCTTACCAGGGTTTAAAGCTATTGCCGAAAACACCCTCAAAGCCCTTGACGCTTACCCTGAACAGGTGATGGAAATTGCCAAGATTGCCTTAACGAATTTCCAGGAAGCTCATACTGCTGTCTTAGGAGGCGATCGCACTCGTGGAGGAAACCCCAGCCGAGGCCTTCAACAATTAGCTGGATCACAAGAAGAGTTACAGGTTGTTCGCGAAGCGTGGCCAAAAGGCCAAGGTTGGAAGGTTGAAGGTTCACAATCGTTGAAGGTTGAAGGTTCACAATCGTTGAAGGTTGAAGGTTCACAATCGTTGAAGGTTGAAGGTTCACAATCGTTAAATGTTGAAGGTTGGAACGTTGAAGGTTTTCCAGACAAACTTCAACCTTCAACCAACACTAACCTTCAACCTTCAACCAACACTAATCTTCAACCTTCAACCAACACTAACCTTCAACCTTCAACCAACACTAACCTTCAACCTTCAACCAACACTAACCTTCAACCTTCAACCAACACTAACCTTCAACCTGCTAACCTTCAACCTGCTAACCTTAAATCGGCAACAGCCCTTGATGAATTACTTGAGGAAACCTTTGGTAATATTCCTCTCGCGCAACAGCAAACTAATCAAGTGTTTCCTGAAGAGGAATCTCTTGAGGGAGATAGTATACTTCCAGATAGTATATTTCCAGATACTATATTTCTGGATGAATCTTCAGAAACCGTAGCAACAGACAATCTTAACCAAGCTCAGACTGACTCTAAGCAAGAGTCGGAGTTAGCGGTTAACTCTGAATCAGGAAAAGAAGTAAACCAAATATCAATGTCTCCTCCCGATCGGGAGTCTGGAGAGGCTGGTGTGCCTTCATTAGCAGAGGGCTCGATCAAGACATCGGCCACAGTGCGCGTTGATTTAGACAGTCTTAAACATCTATCTCACCTAGTTGGGGAACTACTGATTAACCAAAACCAGTTAGGATGGCAGGATGAAAACTGTCAAGGGGTAGTTGAAAAACTCTCCAATTGGCTCAAGCAACACCGCCACACCCTGACTCAACTGCGCACTCAGCTCAAGAAGCATTCCTCTAATCAGCAAATTTCTAAGCTCTGGGATTCGGCATGGGAAGAAACCCTGCAACTGACTCAAGCTACAGAAGACCTGAGCTTGTTAGCCACTACGGCTGCTGCTAGTGTGGAACGAGAACAGCGTCTATCAACTCAGCTGAGGGATACTCTTCAATCGGCTCGGACTATACCTCTGGAACATCTGCTTAAATCCTTTCCCTCCATGGTGCAGCAGTTGTCTAATGTCCATCACAAGTCAGCGGAATTGACCCTCAGTGTTAGTAATGTCCTAGTTGATAAAACCATTGCTGATTATCTCTATGATGCTTTACTGCATCTAGTCCGCAATGGTTTCGACCATGGTATTGAATCTTCCGAGGTTCGCCAACAAAGGGGTAAACCTGCTATCGGTAAGATTGAAATTCGTGCCTTCTATCAAGGAAATCGCACCATCATTGAAGTCACAGATGATGGTCAGGGACTGGACTTGGAAAAGATTTATAATCGTGCCGTGGAAACCAACCTGCTCAGTGTTGAGCACTTGGAAGCCCTGGGCGAATCACCGGAGCCAAATCAGCTATTAGACTTACTTTGTCAGCCAGGATTTTCCACTGTTTCTCAAATTAACGAACTTTCTGGACGAGGTATTGGCCTAGATGTGGTGCGCTCCCAACTGCAACGGATTAACGGTCGGGTAAAGGTTCGCTTCCAGCAGGGTCTTGGCACAACCTTTTGCTTGCAGATCCAAGAGGCCCTCAGAAATGCCAGGGTGCTAGTGGTTCAAGCTAGTCAGGGAGTGTATGGGTTTGTGGGTAATGACATTGAACAGATAGTGTTGCCAGCATCTGAGCACATCCAGATGGTGAATGATCAAAAAATCCTGAATTGGCATCACAGGGGGAATGAGTATAGCACTCCCGTTTACCAACTCTCATGCTTACTGGAATACTCATCCCAACAGGTATCGACACTACCAGCTTGGAATCCCTTGCTCACTAAACCCCAAGAGATTAATCCGATCCTATTGATGGCTAGCGGTGACGGATGGGTAGGACTAGAAGTGGAACAAGTACTCGAAGAGCAAGAACTGGTGATCAAGCAGCTGTCTAATGCGATCGCATATCCTCCCTATGTTTATGGTTGCAGTATTTTGGCCGATGGTCGTTTGACCCTGGTAATTGACGGTACAGGGTTACTTAACTATGTACAGCAGCTCCCTCAATCTCAGCCATCCTTGTTGAAGGTTGGCAGTTATCAAGAGTTGAAAGTTGGGAGGTTGAAGGTTGTTCGCGAAGCGTGGCCTATTGGCCAAGGTTCTGAAGAGTTGAAGGTTAGCAGGTTGAAGGTTGTTCGCGAAGCGTGGCCTATTGGCCAAGGTTCTGAAGAGTTGAAGGTTAGCAGGTTGAACGTTGTTCGCGAAGCGTGGCCTTTTGGCCAAGGTTTTCCAGACAAGCTTCAACCTGATCATAGACAACCTGATAACCTTCAACCAGCTAACCTACCCTTCTCGAACGCCAAAGGCGAACAACCTGCCAACCTTCAACCTGCCAACCTTCAACCTGCTAACCTTCAACCTGCTAACCTTCAACCTGCTAACCTTCAACCTGCTAACCTTCAACCTGCTAACCTTCAACCTGCTAACCTTCAACCTGCCAACCTTCAACCTGCCAACCTTCAACCTGCCAAGCTTTCTAAAACCTTTTTAGTTGTCGATGATTCCATTACTGAGCGACAAAATTTAAGCCTAATTCTAGAACGAAATGGTAACCATGTGGTGCAAGCTAAAGATGGTTGGGAGGCTATAGAACTATTGCGCAGAAGTAGTGGTATTGATCTGATTATCTGTGATTTAGAAATGCCACGGTTAAACGGTCTTGAGTTTTTGAGTCTTAGTCATCAAGAGCCAGCTTTAGCTGATATTCCTATTATTATGCTCACCTCCCGTAGTCAGGATAAATACAAAAAACTTGCTACCGAACTCGGAGCTATAGCTTATTTGACTAAACCGTATTTAGACGAAGATATTTTAGCAACAATTAATAAAGCCGTCAGCGGTCAGCGGTCAGCGGTCAGTGGTCAGCCTAATGCTTAAAATAAACCTCAGCATTCAGTAGTCAGCGGTCAGCGGTCAGTGGTCAGCGGTCAGTGGTCAGCGGTCAGCGGTCAGTGGTCAGCCTAATGCTTAAAATAAACTTCATTTGGGATAATTTAATAGTAAGCGGTCAGCGGTCAGCCGTCAGGGGTCAGCGGTCAGCTTTCCGTAACTCTGATCAAACGAATGCTTACCTGTTTTATTCAAAATCACCTCAAGTAGCGTGGCACAGGCTTCTAGCCTGTGACCTAACCCATAAGCTGAAAGCTGAAACCTGATAACTGATAGCTGATAACTGATAACTGATAGCTGATAACTGATAAATAATAACTGATAGCTGATAACTGATAAATAATAACTGATAGCTGATAACTGATAACTGATAAATAATAACTGATAGCTGATAACTGATAGCTGATAGCTGATAGCTTACGGAGTAGGGATATGAAAAAAATTAGAGTTATTGTCTTTAAAATCGCTAAGTATTGGTTAGCATTACCAATGACAGTGGTCTTAAACGTTAGGGATTTTCCCAGCAACATTAGGGAGAGTAGCAGGGATAACAGACTAATTCATCTAGACAATCGAACCTTGACGCTGCTGCCTTTAAAACCAATACTGGTCAAACCTACCAAAGCTAAGCTACCGATAAGTCAAGGTTTAGGGGAAACCGCTGCTGTCACAAAATCCCCTATTGATTTATCAAATGTTGGCGAATTTTTGATCATCGTTAAAACTCCCGGGGGAGACGCCTGCGCCATTCCGGTTGAGCGGCTACCCACTATGATCGATTTGCCCTTATCAACGATTCGGAAATTGCCAGACTATTACAGTGAAACCTATCTCCTTGGTATGGCTAATTATGTCGCGGTGTGGCAATACGAAGCAGAAAAGTTAACGATTTTTTTGCTGGATTTAGAACGAGCATTGAGTGTTGCTATAGGTTATAGTTCAGGGAGTAGGGAGCGGTGCGACCCGTGGCGAATTTAATTCGCCTACGGAAAGCGCACCGAGGGAGTAGGGAGCGGTGCGACCCGTGGCGAATTTAATTCGCCTACGGAAAGCGCACCGAGGGAGTCGGGAGCAGGAATAAGGGAGCAGGGAATAGGTAATAAGGAGAAAAAATCTCTGTACATCATAGCTATGATAAACGCTATATATCAATCTCCTAACCTTAATGTATAGTGCTAGTATTCAGAAATAACCATAAAAATATCCCCATTTCGCCATCGGAGTGTGGGAATTTTAACTGAAATTTTTACCTAATTGTAAACGTGAGATGCACCCCTCCCCATGCTACTGGAATTCGGATCACTTGCCGATTGTTGGATAATCGTTTATGAGAGCAAGGGTTAGCTCAAACACAATTACCAATTCAGTTAAGTAATTACTCCGAACTCCAACCAGATATAGCCGTAGTTATACCAGATGAACTGCAATACCTAGACCATGATCCCACACCATCATAAATTTATTTAATTATTGAAGTTGCCGATACTAACTTGAGGAGGGATTGTGAACTGAAAGCTAACCATTATGCAGAGGCGGAGATTGCTGATTATTGGGTAATTTATTTAACTAATCGTCAATTGCATGTTTTTCGATAACCGACTGAGCAAGGGTATCAAAGTCAGGTAATTCTGGCAGATAATCAAACAATTTTACCGTTACAGTTGCCCGATTGTTTATTATCTGTATCTCAAATGTTGCCACCAGTGATTCCGGAGTTTCTTGAGGGTTGAGGGTTTACTGTTTACTGTCAATGGTTATCTATTCAGAAAAACGTGGAATAGTTATTAGGCGATGGGAGTGTTGAATTGGTGACTCCAATGCTAGCTAATTCAAATTTATTTATCTAGATTATGTATTTTTAAGCATCGGATAGGTATAAAATAAGTAACTACCATAGCCCTAATAAAGATGTGAGAACCATAAATTTCGTGGATCTATAATTCCTATGTGAAAACGACTCTTTCGTACCTGTTATGCTAAATTTATTCATACTAAATAATGCCCAAAACCCTTGCTAGGAAAAATTTTGGACATTATTTCTAGTTAAGTTAGTTTATTTGAGGTATGAACTCTAGGTATAGCTATCTTTGAAGTTTTTGTGACTAACAGTTTTGCATTCTAAGTCTAGAAGAAGCTTCTAAACCTGGTGGCATACTCCCTGGATCTGGACCTACCTCATCTATTCCTTCTTTATCAGTGCCAGTCTTTGTTATTTGTTGATTAAATTTGGAAGTTCCAGTGTCAGTTTCTAGATTCTGAGCATTAATTTTTTGATACCCATCACCAAATGACCCAATAGATTTATAATCCTGAGCAGAAACATCACTACCAAGAGCATACCTTACTTCTTTAACTTGTTCTATTGCTGCATTAAGAACTTTAATTAGCATATCTATAAATTGAGAATTATTCATTATTAGTTATTGATTTAAAGGAAACAATGACTTGGCTACTCAGGATTATTAGCAATTTTTATAGACAATAAGAGATTAGCTGGCATCCTCTGAAGTGATGCCAAGTATGGAGCCACCTAACAAAATAGTGTTATAGATATCCCTCGATACCTAGAATTAATCCATCGGTCTTTTCTGGCTTAGCAATTAACTCGCGCCCAATTTCTGGGATTATATCATGTCGATCAGATATTTAATTCCCGACTCCCTCGGTGCGCTTTCCGTAGGCGAATTAAATTCGCCACGGGTCGCACCGCTCCCGACTCCCGACTCCCGATTCCCCATTCCCCACACATATCCTCTTCGCCACATGGAAACCAATCAAATAAGCTGTCATCTGCGTACTAATCCGGGGCAAGGGCACAGCAGAAAGGTCAGCCACATAGACATTAGCTGACCCGTATACTTTACCAGTATCTATTGCATTGTCGAGTCCTTTATCAATCGCCTTACCGAATAGGCATCCCCCCGACAAGTGCTGCTCCGACAGTAAAAACCTGCGACTGTAAACATCAACATACTCCTCAATCTGGTTCTCTTCGTAGGGCATCTTAGTTACCAGTCGCAAGAACCACTTAACTAACCAATGTGGCTGTTCTCCCAAGCCGTTCAACAGTGCCATGTGCTTGGCAATCTCACTGTTAGCTACCACTTTATCCTGATTGAAATGGGATTGTTCCTCTTCTCCAAAGAAATCTAATTCAATCCGAGAGTCGTCCCTTGAATAGCAACCCTCTTTAGCAGCATTAAACTTAATCGCCGCAGTAATCAAGTGGGCTTCATCATGCCATGGTTTGCCTTGAAGTAAGTTATAAAGTCCCCATAACAGGTTAATGATGAAATTGACTGCCTGAAGAAACACCCTAATCACGTTCTTGATGATATTAAACAACCAAGGTAACCTGATCACGAACTTCTTGAGCCAGTTTGGGAACAGGAACGCCAGATAAAGGTGGGCAATCATAAACCACAGCCTCTCAAAATTACCAGAAAAGAAATCGAAGCAGCAAACCGTTTCTTGTCCCGGTTGTTCTGGTTCTGGTTGCCATACCGTTGTAGCAAACACAGAGATGTACACATCCCGAGGGGTAACATCGATACTCTTATCCACCACGTAGAGACCCAGGGGCATGACAATATGGTCATTCACATGCTGCCCGATCAGATCGTTTCCCAATTCCTCGCGGTGAGACCAGAGCAGCCGTGGCGTGGCACCCCCTGCGCACATAATCACCTTTCCACCATCCGGATTCAAAGACAAGCGTTCCGTCATCCCCGTGTCCAGGTACTTAACATGCACCCCCACGCACCGTGGTTTTTGCCCTTGCTCCTTAGAAAACTCAAGTCTCTCAACCCTACACCTAGTCTTGATCTCCACTCCCTGGCCAAACCAATCGACAATGGATACTCCGCTGTGGGTTCGCTGCCCAAATGAGTTGAACTGGGTTGGAAAAAGGTGCAACAGGCCAGTATCCCTCACCTCCAAATTAGGAATATTGTCGATAGCGTCTGTACTGGTCACAAAACCAACCTTCTCAGCCGCCTGGAGTACTTGTTTAGTCACAGGTGACGGATCGGTTACCGGGTTTGGTCTAGCAAACTTCTGATTCAACTCTGCCTTCAGGCTGTCCCAATAGGCTGCCGTTTGACCAATATGTGTCGCCAGCCACTCCGACGACTCATGCATCATGGTATAGTTAATCGAGCCGCCACCACCCATAGTGCAGGCTCGCCCAGATATAATCGGAATTCCCTTGGGAGTCAGGGCATTGTGCAACTTGAATACCTTTTCCTCCGCGTAGGACTTAGTCCAGTTGTTCTGGTGGGTAATGTCGCTGGTAGTAAAGAAATCATCCCCCTCCTCCAGCACTAACACCCGCTCCCGGATAGACCTGTCATTACCAGCTTCTAGGTAATAGCTCAGAAACCCACAGGCTCCGTTACCAGAGCCAACCACGATCGTATCGTACATCATCGGAATGGTTTTTTAAGAAAATTATTTTATTATATCGAATAGCGAACAGGCCAAGAGTGTGGGAAGTATGGGAAGTGTGGGAAGTGTGGGAAGTGTGGAGAGATGGGAAGATGAGGAGATGGGGAGATAGCCAGATGAAATTGATGTGTAACCGTTTGAGTGCTAAGAATTGGATAACCTTAAACCTTGGCCAAAAGGCCACGCAATCGCGAACAACAAACCAACCTTCAACCTTCAACCTTGGCCAAAAGGCCACGCAATCGCGTTCAACAAACCAACCTTCAACCTTCAACCTTCAACCTTGGCCAAAAGGCCACGCAATCGCGTTCAACAAACCAACCTTCAACCTTCAACCTTCAACCTTGGCCAAAAGGCCACGCAATCGCGTTCAACAAACCAACCTTCAACCTTCAACCTTCAACGGCCATGGCATCATAGCGACGCTCAAACTCAGCCTGAGTCAGCCTGTCACCGTTTTCCAGGGGAGGAATTGTTGGGTTGAGTGCGATTGGCCGTAGGCCACGCTTCGCGATTGACCGTAGGTCACGCTTCGCGAACGCATTTCGAGTCATGGTTTTTAGCATCCCACTAAAGAACGTTTAATACTTATGAGGTGCATTCAATTTTGTTACCCCTACTCCCTACTCCCTACTCCCTACTCCCTACTCCCTAATCAGTAAAAGGGATTCATCAAGACTTCTGAACCGCTGCCAGTAACCGCTGATTTTGAATGTCAGAAAAGAGTTCTTCGTAACGGTTGAGAGCTTGATCAAATGAATAATATTGAAGAGCATGTTGTCTACTTCTGTTGCCCAGTAATGTAACTCTTGCGGGATCCTTATACAACTCTAAGATTGTTTCTGCTAGAGTTTCTGGATCCTCTGGGGGAACAACAATGCCACCGCCGCTTTTTTTGACAGCTCTGGCAGCGGTTCCATTAGCAGGAACAGAAGCTAGGATGGGGCGACCACTAGCTAGCAGTACTTGGATTTTGGAGGGCATATTGAAAGAAATTACATTCTGCTTTTGTATTACCAACCCCACATCCGCTGCTGCTAGCATTTCCGGTAGTTTTTCCCGAGGTTGAAATGGCAGCAGCTTAACATTATTGGCGTCCCAAGTCTTACAGCACTGCTTTAGTCGGCCTAAAGCTTTCTGTTCTCCAACGATCACAATCACAATATCTCGAACGTGACGCACCCTAGATGCTGCCTTAATCAGAGTTTCTAAACCTTGAGTGAGGGCAATATTACCGGAGTAGAGTATAACGAACTTACCATTAAGGTTATGGGCAGTGCGAAAGGAGTTGTTTTCTTTTGGTAAAGGACGGATGAAGTTAACATCAACCCAATTGGTAATCTTCACAATTTTAGAGCTTGGCACACCCTTGCTGCGCAAGTTATCGGTAAAGCCATCAGCAATCACACTGATTTTGGTGACTGTGCGGTAAGCAAACCTTTCTACAACCTCTAATGCACGGATTAGAGGTTGGTTGCTCAGTAAGCCTACTTTAATAGCAGCTTCTGGCAAAATGTCTTGGAGATTTAGAATTACTGGCGTTCGGTGTATCCACCCCAAAATCACAGCTGGTAGGGAAACTAGCAGTGGTGGACTAGTTAAAATAATGATATCAGGGCGAGGAGAACTCAGAGCCTTGAGGAAGCTGGTAGCAACAAAGCTTGCCTCTAGCAATAATCGGTCGATCAAATTTGGTTTCGGGCGAATCCGCACATAACAGCGATCTACAATCACACCTTTGATGTGTTCGGTAAGATACAATTTTCCTCGATATCCCTCATAAATTTGACGTTGAGGATAGTTGGGCATCGCAGTAATGACCCGAACATCATGGCCTCTTTTGACCAACCCTTCTGCTAGTTCAGTCATCAATGGGGCAATCCCAATTGGCTCTGGATGATAGTTGTAAGAATATATTAGGATTCGCATAATCTCTAGTAGATGTTGCCAGCCGGGTGTAGACTCACCAAATTTGTGTATTGATTTATTGGCTTTAGCACTGAGAACTCACGACCATTGTCAAGTCAGGTTGGTGGTGCAAAATGCCCAATCAGGGATTTTAACCCTATAACTATTTATTCGGCTTCAATTCCATATTTTACGCCTGAATGACAGTTTTTGTAACAAAATTTAACATAAACACCCTTGACCAAAATATCATAATTGTGCATTACTAAAGCCTCTTTAAGAGCTACAGCAAGAATCTTTATGCCAATTCTGATTATGGCTGCAACTAATAAATCCTCCCTTTTGGTAATTGGTAATTGGTAATTGGTAATTGGTAATGAGCGTCTGATTACCGAGCTATAACTAGTTTTTGAAATCAACGGATAATTTCATTTACCAATAATTATATTTATATCGAAAAAAACACTTTTATTCATGGGTGCAATCCCGCATTTTCTGGGAAAATAGATTTTTTTTTCAGAATTTTTACGGATGGCATAGGAATTAAAAATTAATTAACAATTATTCTATAATCTCCAAAGTATTTTTATAAAAAATAAGTAATATCATTTCCAAGCTGCGTCGAATTGTATAGCATTTTTCATATCCAAGCTGCGTCGAATTGTATAGCATTTTTCATAGCTATGAGGTACACATAGGGAGCAGGTCAATTTTGTAAGAACACTTGAACTATAAACGCTTGAACTACAGTGTTTTCGGGGTTTCAGTAGCAGTTATGAGTTATTTGAGTACATTTGGCGAATTTGACATGCTCCCTACACATAATTTTTTGGCGTTGCATGATTCTGGGATAATTTTTAATTAATAAAAAAGTTAAACTTTAGCACTCTCATGAAATAACTGAGTATAAATTGCCCTAATTTTCAGTCTAATAGTATTGAAAAAATGGTCACATAAGGGGGGAGAAAATTATCAATGTAAGAGCTGTGCTCGCCAATTTATTTAGTCTTATTCAAAATTATGTTATTCTCAAAAAGTTGGCTCTCCTATACTGATTATAGTAAATGAGTAGGTTAAATGAGCTTAACCCCTTAAATAGCAAGGGATTCAATCAAATAAAAATACATTGTATTGATGCAGTCGCTCATGGGGTAAACCCCCAAGACCGCTTAGGTGCGCTTTTATTAAAATTGCATTTTTAAATTACTCAAAACCTTAATTAGTAAGGGCTATGGCGATTATTTTATTATACTAATTTATCCTAGCCACCCTAGGAGAGCAAAAAAGTTAAATAATACTGTTTAACTATGTACCTAAAGGGGAAGGGTTTTAGGGCTATTGAAAGAATTCATAAAGTCAATCATAATACAGGAATTAGTTGGGTGAAGCAGATTGGTAATCAGCTACCTGATTATCATAAAAATTACAAAACACCACAAGTGGGTAAACTAGATTAACTGCAAACATTTATAGCAAAAAAAACTAAAATTTTGGTATGGACATCTTTAAACAAGGATTCCGATGATATTTGATAATATTTAATAGGATAATAAAGGGCAAACCCTTTTTAAAAAAATCATAAAACAATCAATAATTTTTATTGCTATTTGATTACATATGGATATAAAGTTTACCATCAATTTAGTCCAAATGGAGACCAGAGCGTTAGTAAAAAATCAATGACAATGGTCGAAGGATAGAATAGTCATTTGCGTCATTATCTAGCGCGATCACATCGTAAAAACTTTTGTTATTATAAGTCAATATAGATGTTATAGTTGTCAATAAATTCATGATTGAATATCTCAAAAACAAAAGGATTACTAAATTAATTTCAGTATTAATTTCAGTTTAACATTTGGGAGGGATTATGAAGCGATCGCTATCGAAAAAAACTCTAAATCATCCCACAGTAATGCAACGCCAATTTTTTAACTATTCCCTGTTCCCTATTCCCTGTTCCCTATTCCCTGTTCCCTATTCCCTGTTCCCTATTCCCTACTCCCTGCTCCCTATTCCCTACTCCCTGCTCCCCATTTTGCCAAGTATTGACTACAATTTTCTAGGATGGCTTTGGCAGGTGTTTTAGCTTTGGACTTCGTCTACTAAGCAGGGAGTACACCTTGGCATAACGTTGTGACCAGTTGCTCAATACCAGAAGGGGGTAGTGGTTTTATGCCTAGAGTAGGATAGTGTTACTGGTCACTTATTTGACCAAGCCATGGGGCACTTGGGAAATCTTTGTTTATATAGCTCTGGTAAGGTTTCCCCGAGATAGTCTTGCTAAGTAAGCAGCATAAATCATTCCAGGAGAAAACGATGACCATTTCTCGTGTAAAAACAATTTTAGCGACCGTGTTACTCAGCACAGTATTGCTGGTAACATCCTGCGCTCAAAAAGCCCCCTCTCGTTTTGACCAGGCACAACAGGCCAGCAGCCAGGCTAGAAGTGGTCAGGCTGTTACCAAGAATGCCACTCAAGGGTCTCAATTCAACAAGTTTTTCCCACCATCAGGGGGTGGTTATCAACGAGTATATACCCAGGAGAAAAAAGGTTTTGCTCAAGCCAAGTTGAAGAAAAATGGCACTGAGGTGGCAGTTCTCTCAATTTCCGATACCAGCAGCATTCCTACCACTGCTGCCAAATATCAGCAAAGTGGTCAAACCATTGCTGGTTATCCAGCCCGGGAAATTGGTTCCACTCAAACCGCTATTTTGGTCGGTAAGCGCTACCAGGTAAAGATCCAATCCCGAGATCCGTCGTTTACCGCTAGCGATCGCAAAGCCTGGTTAGCAAAATTTAACCTCAGTGGTCTTGCCCGACTTTAGTAAATAAATGCTACAAGGAAAAAGGTGAATGGGGAATAAGCATCCTCAATCACACGAATCACGGGTGAGTAGGTCATTAGTCATCAGTCATTAGTTATCAGTAACTACGATCAGTAACTACGATCAGACTCGGTGTTGGTCACTCAGGACTAATAACCAAGGACTAATGACCAAGGACTAATGACTCGAAGGTATCAGATTGTAAAGGAGTCTGAGTGTGAGCAAAGCAATTTTTGAAATCGTTGATGATCTGCCAACGAAGAACCTGACCATCTCGGCGCTGAAGTCTCTAGACTTTGTTGTGCCTGGAGAGTGGGAAAATTTAGTGGGATTTGAAAATACCATTCGTGCGATCACTGGTGAAGAAGACGAAGAGGTAATTCAGGAAATTGGCGATCGCGCCGTCTATCTGTTCAATGACCGCTCCCAGGGCTACCAACGAGCGCTGTGGATTTACCAAACCATTGATAGCACTGGTACGGCTTTGGGTACAGCAGCTTTAGCGAACAAGGTTGGTGAAAAAATTCCCTTGTTGGGTTTCTTGAACAGGTTGACTCCGAAAGCTGACAAAGCCCAAACTATCGATCTGTCCATCAAAGTGGTAGGGGAATTGATCGGCTTTTGCCAAATTAATGGTCTGCCTGGGGATAGCATTGGTGACTTTGTGGGTGCCTTAGCTGACTATAGTGGCGCATCTATAATGCGTATGGCAGCACTGGTTTGTTTTGATGGTCTGATTCCCCTTGGTCCTGACTTTATCATGGGAGTACAGTCAACTCTAGAGCGTCTAACTCCCAACGAGTTGGAAGAAAGTGGGAGTTTCAAAGGGATCCAGGATGCGATTCCTGGGGATGATTCCGAAGGCAAGCTCAACTTTATTGGTCAAAGCTTTGAATCGGTGAAGGGATGGATGAGTGATTTCGTTACTGACCGAGGTGTGACCCCAGAACAAATCGCTAATAACTTGCAAAGTTTTATTGAGTTTTCTGATGACAAGTTAGACTATCTCGCCGCTTTTCTGGATATGTCTACTAACTATTATGAACACACTGGCATTCAAAGTCTGGCGCGTAGCTTAATTGAACGCGCCGCAGCGGAAATCTAGCACCATTTACGCATTAGTAGACAATTACGTTCGTCAGACAGACGTTGGTAGGAAACTTCGTCTGTCAGCTGATTCATAAACATCAACCCTCTGCCTCCTTCTTTTTCTAAAGGGTCATAGTCCTCTTGGCAGAGGGATTCCAGCTTGGATTGGAAATCAAAAGGCTGTCCATAGTCCCAAAGCCGCATTTCTAATCCATCAGTAAATAACTTTAACTCCAGCTCTATTACTGTAGTTTTAGGTAAATGTCGATGAGCATGGCGTACTACATTAGTAAATCCTTCCACCAAAGCAATTTGACACTGCTGCCAAAATTGCTGAGGCAGTAGGTCAGAAGTGAATTCCTCAAACCACTGTAATACATCTTTGACTTCACTCAAGTCTGTTTGGACCATTAGACGAGATTCTCGAAGCGGTTTTCCATTGCACATTAACCGACTGAGTTTCCAGGTTTTATTAATAAGCACCACTATTTTGTAAGATAAAAACAACAATGACTCTTCTGCAACACGGAGGTTCCGATCATCATGTCGATGCAGATCGGTCTAGTGGGAACCACTATATTAGCCTAAATTGATCGAATTTGATGGTACTTTTAAAAATTCTGGTGTTTACACGGTCTATGGCATTAGACTTCGCGGCAGTTGTCGGGAACTTCGGACAAGGGAACTTTGGATCAGCGGACAATAATTGAGAAAGACAGGATCACAAAAATACTTTGACAAGAGGTCTATTCTAATCTACTATTAAAAAATAGTTTTCGGTTCCAAGGTAAGCTAGGCTGGCATTTCATAAATTACCATCACCTTCCCCAGTAGGGGCGAAGGTGATGGGTCCAAACTCATCTAACCATAAAACTACATTCCATCTTTACGAACCACCACCAGGATAGTTTTGAAGATAATTCTGATATCATGGGCTAAGCTCCAGTGATGTTGGTATTTTAAGTCCATTTGAATGATATCTTCAAAACTACGGATTTTTGAGCGTCCATTCACCTGCCACTCACCAGTGATACCCGGTTTTACGTTTAAACGTTGCCACTCGGGAACCTCATATATTTCTACTTCATTGACTGTTGGTGGTCTTGTACCTACTAAACTCATCTCCCCTTTCAGAACATTCCAGAACTGAGGCAGTTCATCCAAGCTGGTTTTCCGTAAAAAATGACCTACTCTGGTGATTCTGGGGTCATTCTCATTCTTAAAAACTTTGCCATCAGCTTGATTTTTAACTTTCTCTTTTAGCTGTTCAGCGTTAGCACACATGGAGCGAAATTTCCAGATCCGAAACCGCTTTCCCATCCAACCACAACGGATTTGACCAAAAAAAATCGGACCAGGGCTATCTAGCTTAATAGCAAGGGCAATGGGAAGAAATAAAATACCAGTAATTCCCAAACCCACGATTGCACCCAGAATATCGATTAATCGCTTCACCGGAGATCTAACGGAGGGATGGGTTGTTGGTAAGTGATTTACTGATTTGTTGGTGCTTAGTGTGGTACTATTATCTGATGGTTGTATGGTTAACCTTTGGTCTAGTCCTGTAATGACCAATACAGACATGACTTGGGGAGTGACATTTTTAAGCAACGTTTTAACCCCTTGTTCTAGGGCGCTTTTGTGATTACTCACTAATGCACCGATACCACTGCTATCGATAAAATTAGTCTGGTGAAAATCAAATATGATTGTTTCAGGCAGAGGAATTTTTTGGAGAAGCTGCTGGAATAGTTGCTTAAACTCCACAGCTTCTAGTACACTGACACGACTGGGTAATTCCACCACGGGAGTATCTTGTGAGAACACTACCAGGAAATTGTCGCTCTTGACTGAATCAACCATCATAGAAGAAAAAGGGCTAGATTTTAACCTATAGTCTTGACCATTATTTTGTCCTAGAACGCTAGGATTCGCCAAAAAAATAGTCAAATATTATGAAATCTTTGAAAATCTGAACATGCTCTGTGGGACTCAAGCAACTGCCCGCCTGATCGAAGTTTTTTCTGCTATTCAAGGAGAAGGGCTAAATGTTGGCACTCGTCAGATCTTTATCCGGTTTGCCCTATGTGATCTAAGATGTCATTTCTGTGACAGTTTCCATACCTGGGCTGTCCCTCCTCAATGCCAGGTGGAACAGACTCCCGGTAAGCGTGATTTTGAAACTTATCCAAATCCAGTCCCCCTGCGATCGCTACTGAAATGGGTTGACAGACAAAATCAACATCGATTGCACGATAGCATTAGCCTCACTGGTGGTGAACCTTTACTTCATACTCCGTTTCTGGTGGAATGTCTGCCTGAGCTACGACAGTTAACTGGATTGCCCATTTACCTAGAAACTGGCGGTCATCGTCCTGAAGAGATGGCAAGGCTTTTGCCCTATTTGGACTCAGTGGGTATGGATATTAAGTTGCCCAGTGTGAGTGGAGAAAACAGATGGGCTGCTCACAGGGAATTTCTCAAGCTGTGCCACAACTCATCAGTGGAGGTATTTGTCAAGTTAATTATTGATTGCCACACTGACCCCACGGAGTTAGAACAATCTGCTGATTTGGTAGCAGCGGTTAGCGCGGAAATTCCAGTATTTCTGCAACCAGTGACTCCGTTGGAGGGGTCTGGGCAACCAATAGTTGCTCCTACTCCGGAGCAGGTTTTGGCTTGGCAGGCTTTAATGAAGCATTCTCTTAAGCAGGTAAGGGTGGTGCCTCAGACCCATAAAATTATCGGTCAGCTTTAGGGGTCTGTTGAAAGTTAGCTGGTTGAAAGTTAGCTGGTTGAAAGTTAGCTGGTTGAAAGTTAGCTGGTTGAAAGTTAGCTGGTTGAAAGTTAGCTGGTTGAAAGTTAGCTGGTTGAAAGTTAGCTGGTTGAAAGTTAGCTGGTTGAACGCGATTGCGTGGCCTTTTGGCCAAGGTTGAACGCGATTGCGTGGGCTTTTGGCCAAGGTTGTTCGCCTTTGGCGTTCGGTGAAGGGTAGGTTGTTTGCGTAGCGTGGCCTTTAGGCCAAGGTTATTTTAGTTGAACGCGATTGCGTGGCCTTTTGGCCAAGGTCAACAAACAACAGTCAGCAAACAACAGTCAACAAACATACAGTTAACAAACATAAAGTTAACAAACATAAAGTCAACAAACATACAGTTAACAAATAACCATCAACAAATAACCGTCAACAAACATACAGTCAACAAACATACAGTTAACAAATAACCGTCAACAAATAACCGTCAACAAATAACCAACAGTTAAGTCTTGCCTAGACATCACACTACATGGTTGTGCCTTCTCCCTTGGCTTTGGCTTGGGCTTTGGCTTTAGCGGCACTGCGTTTGAGAGCAGAGAGCCGGTCTTCGTATCTGCGCCGTAGACGACGACTAGGGGTGATTTCAATTAAGGTTTTCAAGGCACTGCCTAGACTCTTGTAGGCATTGGGTAGGGTATAACCAAAGCGAGTAGCTAGTGCGATCGCTTTTTCGTCAGCTTCGATAGCATATTTGAGGTTTTTCTCCCCATTGTTTTTTTGATAAAGTCGCCAACCTGAGACTCCGCATAGGGCTAATGCTAACAGCAGCAGTAAGCCATCTTGTACCCAGAGTTCCCCGACAGCACCCCCTAAACCAATGGCTAGGGCTGCCATTTCCCAGCCTTCTTTAGGAATTGTGTCATTTTGAATCCGGGCAACTTCATGCCAAAACAGGAGGTTACGCTGGTCAAGGGCGAGCTGCTCCCATTTAGTTAGGTCAATTTGAATTTCCACCTCGTCTGAACCTAGTTCTTCACAACGAACCAAGGGGGGATTGACTTCTGTTGACCCTTCCACCATCACCCAGCTTTGTAGCTCTGGTGGTAGTAAGGTTTTTAGTCGTCGGAGTTCACTCATTTCTGCTCTAGCAGAAGACGCTGCATAGGATGTCATTCATATCCTCCTACAAAAAACTTTTTCAAATTGAGCTGTTTGTGACCGGACAGTATCGACGAATTCGATTTACCCAAGTTTAAGATGTTGTGTACTCGACGAGAGTGAACTTCGAGGAAGCTAACTATCAGTAGTACGTCAAACTAATCCCTAAGGGTACTACTAGGCACTAAGCGCTTCGCCCATGGTCTTCTCTTTCTGTATTTAAATTTATAGTAGCGTTTCAGGGCTGACAGCTCAAAAACCAGATTAACCCATTACCAATTATCCCCATTACCCGATCACCCTATCTTCAGAATTTTCACCAGTAAATTAAGATTGCTTTGACACTCCCCGGTCATTAGACGCGGGGATTCTTAGATCAACGAGCCGCCGTAAACCGCCGAGTTCCAATCTTTGACGCCGCCAAAAATAGGACAATGCTTAACCAAAAACCCGTGAAAACACCAAGTCCCCAGTCAATTCACGACAGACCTAGAGGGCAGTTCTCCTTAAGCGTTGGAGTACTTCCTGGAAGTGCCTTAAAAGTCCGTTTCCCTTCCTTTTCCTCAAGTTCCGGTGTGCCCCACCGTACTTTGCGGTGCGCTTGACCTTGGCGAATTTAATTCGCCAAGGTCAAGCGCACCGTTTTTATCTCAAAGGTGATTCTTCTAGGTTCACACGCCAACTTTTAATTGACGGTTGGGTTTTTAAGGAGGAGTTTCCCTACCCTCCGAGCATTACTACTTTATGGTCAATCAAATTGCGGGTCTCTTTCCCGGTTGAGCCAACGGTTTTGCAGCCTGTACTCTATATTTAAGTCTACATTGGCTTTGACGATATTGGCTTTAACGATGATTCCGGAATTCCTCAAGATATTTTTCCACGGCGACTAAAGTCGCTACGAGCCTATATCCGGTGGTTTAAAAACACGGGGTTTTGGCTTGGGGAATTCCATAAAATTTTAGCGACCCTGTATCAGTCAATTTCCGGAATATATTGCAGCCGATCTGGAATAATTTTCAGCAAATCCTCTAATCATCCTGATATTCGGATATGACCAAGTCTTCCCAAAATCCTCCCCCTGAACCAGAGGCAAATCAAAGCCGGAGTGCTGTAGCCAGTATACTCCAATGGGGAAAACGTCCCTCTACTATTACCTTTGCCATGATCTCCCTGACCATTGGTCTGGTGGGATATTTTGGGGTCAGGATGTGGCTATACCAAAACTTACCTGGCTGGATTGAAACTGAACTGAGTAATGTCATCAAGCGAGATGTACGGGTTGGACAACTGAAAGCCTTATACCTGACTAGCCTGGAGTTGGGACCATCCTCTATCCCAGCTACCACCACTGACCCTGACCATGTGGCTATCAAAGCGATCAAAGTAGGTTTTAATCCCTTGCCTTTACTTGTCAAACGCTCTTTGCCTGTGACCATTAACTTGGTAAATGTGGATGTGTATGCCCAACAGGAAGCGAATGGGGAATGGATTAACTTAAAAGACTTGAATTTCGATAATTCCTTCTCTCCTCCGATTGATTTGGATGCTAAGGTGCGGGTGTGGAATGGTAAAATTGCCCTTTTACCCTATGGTCAGACTAATCCATTCAAGCTCAAACTTGATGCTACTGCTGGCTTATCCAACAACAATAAGCGTCTCAAGTATAGTATCACAACTGCTATTGCTGAGGGTAAGACCAAACTGGAGGGCAAGACATGGCTGACAACTGGGCAAAGTCAAGCTAGGGTCAACGTCCAAAACTTGGCATTGGCGGAGCTGATGCCGTTAATCAGAGCGGTTATTCCCAATATCCCAGCTAATCTCCAATCTGGTGAATTAGATGCCAAACTGAATATTTCCCTGCCTTCGGTTAAGGAAATCCCTGATGTTAAGGGTAAGGCTGAATTTAAAGGGATTCAGGTGCAAGTAAACCCGTTGAAGGCACCGGTGAAGGCTAACGCTAGACTGCGCTTCCAGGGAGACCAGGTGCGCTTGGAAAAAACTCAGGGGAGTTATGGAGCAATTGAAGCGTTGGTATCTGGTCAAGTCGGTTGGACAAAAGGGTTTGACCTGAATGTTGAGGTCACGCCCTTTAGCTTGGCGAAACTGCTGAAAACTGTTCCGCTGAAATCCCCAGTGCCAGTAGATGGGGAAATGGCAGCGGACTTATCGATTACCGGTCCGATTAACCAGCCAGAGGTGACTGGCACACTACGGAATACTAAAGTGACCACCATCGACAAGGTTAAGTTGGCTCAGATTCGGGCTGACTTGGCTGGGAATTTTTCCCAAGTGGTCTTGACGGATTTCTTAGTAAAACCTGAGGCAGGTGGGAAAATTACTGGGCGTGGTCAAGTAAGACTGGCTAGTGACCAGCAAGGGGGAACTAAACCTCAGGGAATGCCCCTAGCGTTCGATTTTATCGCTGCCCTTCCGGTGGATGCCATTGCATCTCCCTATAAGCTGCCATCTCAGATTACCCTGGGCAACCTCGACGCCCAAGCTACCATCAGAGGAAACACTCAAAACCCCCAAGGGAGTCTAATTTGGCAAGCACCAGCGGTATCCACTTCATCTTCAAAGAATATCGGGGTTTCTGGTGCTGGAGAACTCCTGTTGCTCAATCAGAATATTTTACTGCGTAACACCCAGGTCAAGGTCGGTAAAGGGAGAATCACTGCTACGGGTACAGGAAACCTTAAAACCAGTAAGTGGGAAGCTACTGTAGTGGCTAACGCTGTGCCTCTAGACCCCTTCTTACCCCTGTCGGGACAGTTAACCCAAGGAAAAATCAACCTCTCTGGTAGTTTCAAATCCTTTTCTCCTAAATCTATTGAGGCAACAGGAGATATGCAGGTGGGGGTAGAAGGGGGTAAGGTGAAGGCTACAGGTCAGGTAAATCGGGGCATGGTGGAGTTGGACGCCAGAGCCTCTAAAATTAAACTGAATAAGGTAGTGCCCAAGTTTGGTTTACCGATTGGTTTAGATTCTGGCAAAATCAACCTTTCTGCTTCCCTGGAGTCTCTGCTATCTTCTAGCTCAACTCCCAACCTCAATAGCCTGATGAATACTATCGATGGCAATTTTAATGGGTTGCTCGGGGTGGGTGGGGGTAAGGTTAATGCTACAGGTCAGCTAAATTCAGGGAATCTGGATGTTAATGCATTAGCTGGTCAAATTCAGCTCAATCCCCTAGTTCCCAATTTGGCCATACCAGTAGCACTACGGTCGGGTCAGCTTAATCTTTCGGGAACCCTAGCATCTCTTATCGCCTCTGGCTTGAATCGGGACTTCAATAGCCTCAATACTATCAAGGCCAATTTTGAGGGAAACTTAGGGGTCGCTGATGGTCAAGTTAATGCCAAAGGTCAGTTAAATTCAGGGAATCTGGATGTTAATGCATTAGCTGGTCAAATTCAGCTCAATCCCCTAGTGCCAGATGTAACCATACCAGTAGCGCTACGGTCGGGTCAGCTTAATCTTTCCGGAACGATAGCATCTCTGCTTGCCTCTGCCTTGAATCGGGACTTCAACAGCCTAAATACTATCAAAGCCAATTTTGAGGGAAACTTAGGGGTGGCTGATGGTCAAGTTAACGCTACAGGTCAATTAAATTCAGGAAATCTGGATGTTAATGCATTAGCTGGTCAAATTCAGCTCAATCCCCTAGTGCCAGATGTAACGATACCAGTAGCGCTACGGTCAGGTCAGCTTAATCTTTCCGGAAGCCTGGCATCTCTGCTCGCCTCTGCCTTGAATCGGGACTTGAATAGCCTCAATACTATCAACGCCAATTTTGAGGGAAACTTAGGGGTGGCTGATGGTCAAGTTAATGCCAAAGGTCAGTTAAAGTCAGGGAATCTGGATGTTAATGCATTAGCTGGTCAAATTAGCTTGAGTAATAGTATTCCTAATCTAGCGCTACCGATAGCTCTCAAGTCAGGTAAAGCTAACCTTTCTAGTTCTTTAGAGTCTCTACTGGCTTTCGGCTCATCATTTAACCTTGACCTACTCAAGGCAATTCAGGCTAGCTTTGATGGAAACCTAGGTGTAGGTGGTGGTAACGTTAATGCTATCGGTCAGTTAAGCTCTGGGGTGCTGACTGCGGATGCGATCGCAAACAGCCTGGATGTAGGGGAAATCGCATCCCAAATGGCCTTAGCTAACTTCCCAACTATCGATACAGAAATCGGGGGAAAAGTCAAGTTAAAGAGCCGACTTAACACCCTAGACCCCCCAACTCTACTGAATCAGACTGACCTACAAGCAGACCTTAACGGAGTACTAGCCCAAGGGAAACTTAACCTAAATAGCACCCTTAGCAAGGGTCTATGGCAAGCGGCAATTAATACCACTAATCTTGATTCCTCCTTACTGGTTAGTCAGTTATTACCGGAGCTGGGTAACCAAAAACTAGAGCTAGGACCGCTGAACAGTCAACTGAATTTATCCGGAAACCTCAATCCTCTGCTCAATCCTGGTGCTATTGCTACCATTAAAGCAAATACCCTATCGCTAGAGTTGCCAAAACATTCCTTTAATGCTAAGGGAGTAATCCTACTGTCCCATCTCACCAAAACTAACCCTAGTCAGATGCCATGGGAGATTGGAACTGATCTAAACCTAGAGGTTGGTTCTGATCTCAGTAAATTGCCCTATAACCTGCTATTGAGTCGGTTACCTTTGGAGCAAATTTCCCCAGGGTATCAAATTCAGGTCAAGGGTCAAGCTGACTTGAACGGTCGCATCCAAGGGAAAAATTTACTCTCAGCCCCTTTCCTACCTGGGAATTTGAATATGACCGGGAATCTACAGCTATCGAATTTGAAGGTTAACGACTTAACCTTTGAGCCAGTGTTAGCTGGGCCAGTAACCGTTGCGCCAGGACAAGAATTAGCCATAGATTTACGAGGAAAGAAAGATGCGATCGCAACTCGCCTCCAACCCTGTACTAGAGGAGACCAATGTCTTGCTCCCTATCTGCCTGCATCCTTTACACTCCAACAGGGACAAGGGTCACAATTCCCGATTCTGATCACAGGAGTACGCCGGGGAGATAACTTAAGGGCTCAGATCAAGAATTTTTCCCTAGCTATCCTTAATCTGACCCCTGGTTTGATCTACGGTATTCCCGGTAGATTGGAAGGCGAGGTAACAGGGCAAGCTAACCTGAATCTTTTCACCCTAGAAACCTCTGGTCGTAATACTATCGAAATTAAGGAACTTGCTCTAGGAGAAATCAAAGCTAAACAAGTTAGTGCTAACTTATCCTATCAAGATCATATTGCCCAGATTGCATCAGCTGCTTTAATCTTAGGTAACAGTCGATATTTATTCAAAGATGGTCGATTTAATCTCAAGTCTCAACAAATAAACGGCAAGCTTACTATTCCAGAAGCCTATATTGAAGACCTACTGACTATTGTCAAACGTGTTGATATTATCGACATCGCTCAAGGATTCCAAACTACTAATTCCTCTACTACTAATTCCTCTAGTGATAAAATTGGTAACAAGAAATTTGGCAACGCTGACCAATTACGACCATTCCCTAGTATTATACCAGGCTCCCTAGCTACTCTCCTAGGACGGTTTGCCAAAATTAATGCCCTAGACGACGCTGTCGCTAACCCGTTTAATCCCACTACACTCCTGACTAATTTAGATATTCGAGGTAAGTATACTGGAGAAATTGCTGTTGCTGGAATCTTGACTAATCCTAAAGTCGATTTTAATGTTGAAGGCAACAATTGGCAGTGGTATGCTAATTCTCCCAATCAAGTTATTGTGGTCAACCAATTAGTTGCTAAAGGAAGTTACGACCAAGGTGTGATTACTGTGCAGCCAGCCCGAATGGAATTGGGGGAAACAGTCTTAGCATTTCAAGGACAGCTTGGCCAAGAAAGCAACTCAGGAAACTTCCTCCTCCAGAATCTATCTCTAGAGACCGTTAGCAACTTAGCAAGCAATTTTGTCACTATTCCCTTTAATATTACAGGTAACTTAAATGCCAAAGGCCAGCTGGGTGGTAGTCTCACCAATCCCCAAGTCACCAATGGGCAAGTCGCTGTTGTAGATGGCTCCGTCAATAATACCTCCCTCGATGATATTGAAGTCAATTTCGACTATGTTGATTCTCGTCTTGACTTTGACACCAACAAACCAGATTATCTACAAGTCTCTGGTAAAGTCCCCTTTCCCCCCAAACCAGATAGCGATCGCATAGATATCAACCTCAAGCTGGCAACTCCAGCAATGGCACTCCTTGGTGTAGTGACTCAAAAACAAGTGGAATGGGTGAATGGAGAGGATAGAACCGCTGATATAGACCTGGATGTTAGTGGAAGTTTGGAGTTAGCAGATGGTATCAAAATTAAAGACTTATCAGGAACATCTGAGGTTAATATCCAGAATGGCACTCTCAAAACTAAGCTCCTAGAAGATGACTTTACCCTCAATGTTGTAGGCAAGGTTAAGTTAGATCAGCAGCGCCTGGAAGTAGTAAACTATCCAGATAGAGAAGGTCAAAAAACTATCGAGGGTAACCTAGCAGGGATTGGATTCTCCCTGTCTGGGCAATTGCCGATAGTGTCAAATAGGATAGCGTCAAATACGACAAACTCCTCCAATCCCCTAACCCTGACAATTCCTAAAGATAACCTAAAGTTAGCAGGGCTCTATGAAGGGGGAGTAGCAAGTAATATCGTGATTACGGGTTCAGCATTGCGTCCAGTTATTGGAGGAAACATTAACTTAGAAAATGGGCAAGCCTTTATACCGAAGATACAGGAAACCAAGACCCAAGCAAGTGACGAAAAACCCGTTAAGAATACGTCTAATCAGACTCCCTCAGTAGTCCGTAGTAGAATAAATAATCTGTTTGTGCCTAGGTTAAGGAATTTTCAGATAAATTTGGTAAATGAGTTAAGAGTACAACAGTTTCCCATATATGATATTCGAATAGCTGGTGATTTAACCCTCAACGGTCCTATCAATGGCAATCTCCAAAACTTACAAGGATTGGGAACAATTACGCTACGACGTTGGGAAGTTGATGTATTAGAAACCGAATTTGTTTCAGACAGGCGGCACAATAACACCATTGTATTTGTACCAGAACAGGGATTACTCAATCCCAATTTAGATCTTAAGTTTATCACCATAGCCTTTGAGCCTTCTGGTGCCTTACGTCAAAGACGGGTTGATAACGAAATCCTTGAGAATGTCGTGCAGTCTTCTCGACCCGACCAAGTAAAGGTAACCCTCGCCATCAAAGGTCAAACTAGTAAAATCCTTGCCCTAGGAGGAGAGAAAGATTATTGTGCTGATCAGCAAATTACCAGTAGTGGACAAGATAGGGGACTAGCTAAACTTGGTTCAAAAACAACCATCTTGTCTCGGCAACAATTCCAACAGCTCTCTGAGTGTGTTTATGGGGAAGCTATAGCTAATAGTGAGGACAAAGCGTTTCTATTTTCTCCCATTGTCACCTTAACCAGTACTCCTCCCCGCAGTGAAAGTGGAATTATCGCTCTGCTCGGTAACAGTTTTATTACCCAATTTGAAACTATCGCTAACAGCAATGAACGAGAAATAGCTGAGTTAGTGATTACTCAGTATGTTGTTCGACCAATTATCAAACATATTTTATTTACTGTTGAAGAACAAGTCAGTAATGTCGGGAGATCCATCGGTTTAGCTGATTTACAGGTTTACCCAACCTTCGATGCCGTTTATGATTTGGGACAAACTTCCTCAGTTGAATTGAGTTACGACTACGTGTTTAATGAGGTACAAGTTAGATATAAATGGCAATTTTGATTAGCTAGAATTTAGAATTTAGAATTTAGAATTTAGAATTTAGAATTTAGAATTTAGTGCTTAGGGTGTGTTAGGGGCGGACTTGCCCTCATTTTCCGCCTCGTAACCCGTGTTCCGATAGTCCGCCCCGTAACGCACCATCGAGTTAAACAGCGTTGCTAAATCTTTGAATGAATAGGAGTAGAGTGGGCATCCTGTCCGCTCGAAAATAAGCATGAAACTGGCAAGATGCCAGTTCCACGCAAGATGCCCATTCTACGGGAAGATGCCCATTGCACAAAACTTTTAAAATCATTCCATTATTAAGCAACGCCGGTCAAACAGCTGAAATAGTCAACTATTATCCCTATTCCCTATTCCCTATTCCCTATTCCCTATTCCCTATTCCCTGTTCCCTATTCCCTTTCTTATACTATTTGTTCAAAATACTAGGGAGCATCCCATTTTGGAAACAATATTACCCAAAGCAACGATATTTCAAGGGTTTCAGCCCCCTAAAAAGAGCTAACGTGCCAAATTGGGATGCTCCCAAATACTACAGATAAGTTCCCCTGGGCCGTTGTCTTGAAATGGCACAACAGTCGGGAGTCGGGGAGATGGGGAGATGGGGAGAATTTTATTAAGTAGATGTAGGGTGGGCAGTGCAACAGACAGATTAATGTGCTTGCGATCGGGTTGCTAGGCACTGCCCACCAAGGAGAATTTTATTAAGTAGATGTAGGGTGGGCAGTGCAACAGACAGATTAATGTGCTTGCGATCGGGTTGCTAGGCACTGCCCACCAAGGAGAATTTTATTAAGTAGATGTAGGGTGGGCAGTGCAACAGACAGATTAATGTGCTTGCGATCGGGTTGCTAGGCACTGCCCACCAAGGATTAATCACAATAGAACACTTGTTGATCACCTCAAGAGGTCTTGTGTTGATCAGCTGAGCCTGTTAATAACCTACAACATCATAACCTTAAACCTACCCTACTCGAACGCCAAAGGCGAACAACCATCTAACCTTGGCCAAAAGGCCACGCTTCGCGAACAACCAAATAACCTTGGCCAAAAGGCCACGCTACGCGAACAACCTGCTAACCAAAAAAAAGTAGCCGCAGAACTATGTTCCACGGCTAGGAATTGTTACTTATGTCTCAACTTTGTAAACCTAATCAAACATAATCCGATCAGACCGTAAGCTATCAGCGTGTCGCGTATCAGCTATTAGCTATTAGCTATCCGTTTTCAGCTATCAGCTAAACACTGACCACTGACGGCTGACCGCTGACCGCTGACATCAGACCTGATGCTTTGGGGGGGCAAAGCCCCCCAAAATTTAAGCCCTTAACCCAGCATTAAGTACTTCGTCATTACCGTCATGAATTCGCCAGGAATGTCAGTCGGCTGAAGGGGGCTCCACTCGTCAACTTGGGCGTAACCCCGTGCATAAAGGGTATAAATGGTGTTGTTTATTGCCTGGCGGGAGCCTTTCAAAATGTGCTTAATGGGGTATTTTTTTTGGGAAGGTTCCTGAGGCGTATTACTAGGAGTAATTTCCTCAGGATTGTTTTCTGGGTTAGGGCGAAAATTGTCGGACATAGTTAACAATTCGTTGTTAAGTTACAAATATAATCATAACGATAACATTTTAATTTGTCAAGGGGTTTTATAATTTTTTTTCGGAGGGATAATTGAAAGAAATTGTACGGTTATGGAATTTAGAATTTAGAATTTAGAATTTAGAATTTAGAATTTAGAATTTAGAATTTAGAATTTCCGACTCCCTATATTTTCCTGTGTTAAAATAATTCGAGATTGGGTTTCAGGCATCTACTAGTTAATGCTATATAATTAACTTGAGGGTAACCGTTGAGGGATTTAACCGGCTTAATCGAAATCTCAAGCTATCAGGACTTATTGCCCAGTGCGGATGTGGTGTTTGTTCACGGGCTGGGAGGGGATGCTATCAGCACCTGGCATCCCCAGGGAAAACGGGATGATGATGACTGCTGGCTAGGTTGGTTAGGAAAAGATAATTTATGCGTTAACATCTGGTCTTTTGGGTATGACGCTGAAGCGACAAACTGGACAAGCCACAGCAGTATGCCCCTTTTCGATCAAGCCAGTAATTTATTAGAGTGGCTAGATATCAACGATTTCGGCCAACGTCCATTAATCTTTATTGCTCACAGTATGGGCGGGCTTTTAGTCAAAAAGATGCTCAACAGTGCCTTGACCTTTCAAAAGCAAGCTATTCTTGAGCAGACGAAAGGGGTTGTATTTCTGGCTACTCCCCACACTGGGTCTCATCTAGCTAGTTTAATTGATAATATTGGTGTTCTCGCACAAACCACCGTAAGTGTGGACGAACTAAAAGCTCATCACCCTCAGTTACGGGAATTAAATGAGTGGTATAGAGAAAACGTTCGGAGTTTAGAAATTGCCACAAAGGTCTACTATGAAACTCAGCCTGTCAAAGGGATTTTGGTGGTAGACCCAGATAGTGCCAACCCAGGCATTGAAAAAGTGAAACCGGTTGCGATAGCAAAGAACCACATTGACCTATGTAAACCAGAATCTCAAGATAGTCAGGTCTATCTTGGTGTCAAGAGATTTATCAAGGAATGCCTCAAAAAAAAAGAGATAAGCTTAAATCACCCCAGTAACATTATTAATCATGCTAGGGCCTACTCTGTAGAAGCGTTTGAGTTATCTTGGAACAGTTTGCCACCAGAAGCCCAACAGTTAGGATGTCTTCTGAGTTTGTTTGCTCCTGCTCCTTTTCAGTGGTCACTGGTAGAGACTTGTGTTATCGATGAAAATCAGGAACAATGGTATCAACAACAAGAAGTATTGGAAGAGTTACGCGTTCGCGTAGCGTGGCCTACGGCCAATCGCTTTCTGGTAAATCGTAATTTGTTGCAACTGACCGAACAGCAAACCTATCGGCTTCATCAACTAATGCGAGAATTTTTCCAGACCAAGCTGGCTCAATTACCAGAGGCCGATTGCTACAAGCAACGCTTTTGTCAAGGAATGGTGGCTGTGGCCAAAAAAATTCCCAAGACACCAACTCGCGATCAGATTGCAGCAGTTACCCCCGCCATCCCTCATTTAGCCGAAGCTGCCACAGTCCTAACTGACTGGCTCAGGGATGAAGATTTAATCTGGCCCTTTGTTGGCTTAGGAAGATTCTATTACGGTCAAGGTAGCTATGACCAGGCTGAACCCTTGTATCAGCAATGTTTAGAGATAACTAGAAGCCGCTTGGGTGAGAACCATCCCGATGTGGCTACCATTCTCAACAACCTGGGTTTACTCTACTACTCAATCGGGCGCTATGATGAGGCTAAACCCCTTTATCAACAGGCATTGGAGATTGCCGAACAGAAGTTAGGGCCAAATGATCCTGATACTCGAATCTATCGTCAAAATCTGCAAATTTTGCGCTCTCCTTTATGGACGGGTATATATCGAGCGTGTCTTGCGTTAAAACCCTAGTTTTGTGACTAGACCTTGCAGCATTAGGAACAGATGTGCCATTGCTGAGGGGCGGGATGAATATCAGCAGAGTGGGCATCCTGCCCGCCCGGAAATGAAACAGGCAAGATGCCTGTTCCACCAACATGCCCATTCTAAAAAACTCTTAAAATCATTCTATTATTAAACAACGCCTGATTTTAAGCTGACCACTGACCGCTGAATACTTAAATACTTCGTAAAATAGAGATACATTAAGAAAGCGATAGATATGGCTCCAGTTTCTAATAGCAATACAGCTATAATTCGCACAGAATGGGGATTAACCATTGCCGGAACACGCATCACCCTCTACGATGTGATGGATTATGTCACAGCTCAGTATCCACCAAAATTAATTGGGGATGTTCTTAACCTAACTAAGGAACAAGTAAGCGCAGCCCTATCATACATCGAAGACAATCGTACCCAAGTCGAAGCCGAGTATCAAACTATTTTGCAGGAGGAACAGGAAAACCGACAGTACTGGGAACAGCGGAATCGAGAACACTTTGCTCGCATTGCAAAAATGCCCCCTAAACCCGGTCGAGAAGCGTTGTGGGCAAAACTCCAGGAACAGAAAGCAAGACACGCACAGAAAGCATGATTTTCTTGATTGATCACAATCTTGAGAGACATGCAGTAGTTTTGTTAGGCAACATTGCTAATCAAGGTTGGCTTGAGACTCTCCCCATCCGTTTCGTCTCCTTTCAAGAAGTTGAGCTACCAATCGATAGCAATGATCGAATTGTTTGGCGCTTTGCTCAAGCCAATCAGATGATTCTATTGACAGCCAATCGAAAGATGAAAGGTAAGGATGCATTAGAGAAGGTTTTGCGTGAAGAAAACAAGTCCAATTCCCTTCCTGTCATCACAATTGGCAATGCTGATCGGGTCTTGGATGAACGAGCCTATCGGGATAAATGTGTAGATAGGCTACTTGAAATTGTGATTGAAATTGACAATTATATGGGAGTCGGTCGGCTCTTCATTCCGTAAGATAGCATTGGAAACCAGTGTTTAAGCAAGAAATTGGGCGTTGCTGAATCAACGAATCAATAGGAGTAGAGTGGGCATCCTGCCCGCTGCGCGAAATAGCAGTAGAGTAGGCATCCTGCCCGCCCGACCAGTAGAGTGGGCATCCTGCCTGCCCGGAAATGAAACAGGCAACATGCCCATGCCACCAACAGCCCATTCCACCCTATGATCCGTAGTCGGGATTGCGCCTTACCAGGATTTCAGGCAAAATCTAGCTGTAACATCCCGATAGCACCTGATCAAATAGAATCCAAGAAATGACCATCAGGAAAATCAATCAATTTATTTGTATTATCCTAGCAGCAGCTCTATGCCTCAGTTTAATCGCCTGTGAAGCACAGACCCCAAATGGGAGTCAATCCACAGCAGGTAAAGGAGTCAAGGTCAGTTCTGCATCCTCGGTTTCCACCTATGCCTTATTTGTTTCCGAAATCATCAATATTGGTTTGGAAAAGGTTGGTTATAAACCTGCAGCAATAAAACAACTTAGTATTCCCCTGGCACACATTTCTGTCAGGAATGGCGACGTAGATTTCTACAGTGTTCATTGGCAAAATATACACAAAAAATTCTTTTTAGAAAACGGTGGTGACCAAAAATTAGAAAAGGTGGGAGTAATTATTGCTGATGGTTTGCAAAGCTATCAGATAGATAAAAAAACTGCTGAACAATACAAAATTACTAATTTCGGACAACTAAAAGACCCCAAAATTGCCAAGCTTTTTGACTCTGATGGAGATGGCAAAGCTAACTTAACTGGTTGTAATCCAGGTTGGGGGTGTGAGTTGGTAATTGAACATCAGCTGGATGCTTACAAGTTGCGCGATACCGTTGAACATGACCAAGGCAACTATGATGTTCTCTTGGCCGCCACATTGGGTCGCTATAAACAAGGACAACCTATTTTATTTTATAGCTATAGTCCCCACTGGTCAGTGACAGTATTAAAGCCAGGAGAAGATACCATTAGATTAGAGGTTCCTTTTATTTCACTACCTAAAGAACAGGAAAATATAACCGAAAAAGATACTACTATTAACGGAAAAAATGTGGGTTTTGCTGTGGATAAAGTTCGGGTGATGGCAAACAAGAAATTTTTAGCAGCAAATCCAGCTGCCAAACGCCTGTTTGAGTTGATGACAGTTCCAATTGACGATGTGAATGCTCAACAAAAACTGGTACAAGATGGTGAAAGTAGCCCAAAAGATATTCGCCGCCATGCCGAAGAATGGATAAAGAAAAATCAGCAACTCTTTGATAGTTGGGTAGAATCAGCAAAAAAGGCAGCCACGAATTAAAAATATCCTCAAAACACCGTTATCTAGCGTTGATCAGAGCTATCAGGTATACAGGATTTTTTCCCGATTCCCGATTCCCGATTCCCTACTCCCTACTCCCTACTCCCTACTCCCTACTCCCTACTCCCTACTCCCTACTCCCTACTCCCTAATTCATCAGTACCAAGTTATCCCGATGAACCACAGTTTCTGCCCCCTTGTAACCCAAAATAGTCAGGATTTGTTCGGATTTATGCCCTCGAATCTTATGTAATTCATTACTGTTGTAGTTCACCAGTCCCCTAGCAATTTCCATGCCATTGCTGTCACATAGCTCTACGGCATCTGATGAGCGAAAATCCCCCTCTATGGCAGTAATACCAGCTGCTAATAGAGATTTGCCCCCATCACAAACTGCCTTTAGCGCTCCATTATCAAGATAAAGTTTCCCGGCTGGCACTAAACTGTAAGCAATCCAGTGCTTGCGGGCTTTATTGGTTTGAGCTTGGGGGGCAAACTGGGTGCCCAGGGATTCTCCCTGTAAAATTCTTTCTATGTTATTCGGACGTCGTCCTTCAGTGATTACAGTTCTAACCCCAGCATTGGTAGCAATTCGGGCAGCAGCTACTTTAGTTACCATCCCACCAGTGCCCCAACCAGAGCCTGAGTCATCAGCTTGTACCTCTAGTTCAGTTAACTCCTCAATGCTATTGACTGAAATAATTGGTTCAGCATCCGGTACCTTACGGGGGTCTGCTGAGTAAAGTCTATCCACATCAGTTAGTAAAAACAACCAATCCGATTCAATCAAACTAGCGACTAGGGCGCTAAGGGTATCGTTATCCCCAAATTTAAGTTCATCTACGGCTACCGTATCATTTTCATTCACCACAGGGATCACCCCCAGCTGGAGTAGCTCCCGAAAGGTAGCATAGGCATTGACATAGCAACTACGCTGTACAAAATCTCGGCGGCTGAGGAGAATCTGAGCAATAGGTTGGTTGAGGTTACTAAATAAGTCATCATATATCCGCATCAGCCGTCCTTGACCAACTGCTGCGATCGCTTGTTTGAGAGGGAGTGTATTCGGTCGTGATGTTAAGCCCAGTCGCCCACAGCCAATCCCCACAGCGCCAGATGTAACCAGTACCACTTGATGACCTTCAGAACGGAGCCGACTCAGGGTTTCCACTAGGGCAGCAATAGTGGATAGGGCCAACTGACCTGTTGCTGGTTGGGTTAAACTAGATGTGCCGACTTTGACAACTATCTTTTGATTGGTCATTGGTCATTAATCTGGTTTCTGTTGATCATACCTTCGAGGGGGAATCTATGTCAGGTGTAGTTTTCCTCTGGTACCACTACCAAGTATGTGATTTTGATCACATACTTGGGTTGTGTAACTTACAAGACATTCAGGTGAATATTGCTAAGCTTTTGGGAATCATAGGAATAAGAAGTACTTGCTATGAGCCATCATAGTTCCAGATTGATGAACTATACTGGTAAACTTGAGCTACTTTGTATAATCGACACACCCTACAACAACAGGGGAATTCAGTCCGCTAATCACCTCTAACCAGTAACATCCAGGTGAGATCGTTGCTAATTATTAGTGTGACTCTTGTGCTAAGGCGTGCTGTGCAATGTGCTTGAATTCTAGCTAGAAAAGCTAAGGGTAAATAGGAATTGGGCCAAGGGTACTTGACTATTCTAGCTTTACCTTTGCCCCTTCCTGGATTACCATACACTGACACCCTCTTCGTCAGAAAACCCTCACTGATGAACTAACTGCAAAAGCCTGCAAGGAAAAATTATGTCTAATACCCACAACTTATTCACTATTCGTTTTTGGGGCGTCAGAGGTAGTATTGCCTGTCCAGGACCAGAAACAGTTCGGTATGGAGGCAACACACCTTGTATAGAGATCCGAGTTGGTCGTGAGCGTCTGATTTTTGATGGTGGCACAGGGTTGCGAGTTTTGGGACAGTCTCTCCTGAAAGAGATGCCCGTAGAAGCTCATCTATTTTTTACCCACTCCCATTGGGACCATATTCAGGGTTTCCCTTTCTTTACCCCTGCCTTTATTAAAAGGAATTGTTTCCATATTTATGGCACCCGCGCCCCTAATGGTGCCACCATCGAGAAACGTCTAACTGATCAGATGACCCACCCAAATTTTCCGGTGCCCTTGCAAATTATGCAATCGAAAAAGAAGTTCTATGACCTTGAGATTGGAGAAACAGTCAATATTGGTGAGATTACGGTAGAAAATGCACCCTTGAACCATCCAGGTGAAGCCGTTGGCTATCGAGTTAACTGGCGAGGCTATTCAGCTGCCTACATCACTGACACAGAACACCTCGAAGAAGGTTTCGATAAAAATGTCCTGCGGCTGGCCCGTAATGCAGACCTGATGATTTATGATGCTGCCTACACTGATCAAGAATACTACTCTGAGATATCGAGCAAAATTGGTTGGGGACATTCCACCTGGCAGGAAGCTATCAAAGTTGCTCGAGCTGCTAATGCTAAAAAATTAGTCATCTTCCATCATGACCCCCTCCATAACGATGATTTCTTGGATCAGCTTGGAGAACAGGCTGTTAAGGAGTTTTCTAATACGATTATGGCGCGGGAAGGTCTGGAAATTGACCTAGTGGAATCCTCTAGGTCACATCTGCTTGAGGTTAAGGATGGGAAAATGCCTCTGAGCAAAGTTTAATCTAGCAATTTTCAAGGTCGTGAGGTACAAAATGCTAGGTTTTAGGGAGCAGGGAGTAGGTTTTAGGGAGCAGGGAACAGGGAACAGGGAACAGGGAACAGGGAACAGGGAACAGAACAGGGAACAGGGAACAGGGAAAAAATCCTGTGTACCTCATAGTTATGAAAAACGCTGTAAGTATGATCAAATTATGATCAACGCTATATCATTCCTAAAAATAAAATTAATTGTTAATTAAAAATTAAAAATTAAAACTTAACAATTAACAATTAACAATTAACTTTCAGAGGATAACCGATTTTAAAAGTGATTAACTGTACTTAATAATATAACATGCTTCTTATAGTCATAGGCGGTCTTTTTAAAGTAAAGACCGCCTATAAAGTGCTGCTGATAGTTTGTCAGCATTCAGCGGTCAGCGGTCAGCGGTCAGCTTCTTTTATTAAAAAGCTGTTTCCGTAGCTTGGCCAATAGCTGAATGCTGATAGCTGAATGCTGATAGCTGAATGCTGATAGCTGAATGCTGATAGCTTACTTATTATCTAAGCTGCAACTTGAGCTTGATCAGATACTTGGGGTGCTGCTTTTAAAGATGTTTGGAGAGATTCTAGCTGAACCGATAGGTTTTGGATTTGACTTTGGAGTGCTTCAACTAGCACAATTTTTTTCGCCAGAACTTGAGGATTTCTGATGCTTGTGGATTGTTCAGATGCAGAAGAAGTATTCTTGATGCCGTCGCGAATGGGGGAAACTCCCTTTGGCCGACTGCATCCCTTGGTGTAGCCTAAGAACGTTTGAGCAGAGGCAAACTGATAGATTCCAGCTTTTACCTTACTCTGTTGCCATGACATCCCTAGGTTTTCAAGCACTGGTTCCTGGGTAACTATTAACGGTTCCATAACTGTTATCGGTTTCTCCATGACCACGGTCCGAGAAACCTTCTTTGCCATCGGTACGCTGGCAGCAGCAAATTTTACTTCTTCATAAGCAACCACATTATCTAGCTTCTGTTGCTTCTCTGTGTTCAGCTCGGATGTTGAAACTTGTAGTTGTTGAATTAACTTTTCCTTCTCCTGAAGAGCTTGCTCGATAGTGTCTAACTCAGACTCAATGGTAGCTGACTTCCGGGAAGAGTCCTGCCACCCAGCTAAAGTAGCATTAGAGATACCTACTCCCAAACTGATTAACATCGCTAGTCCCAAGTAAGGAGCCGCCGAATCCCTGACTTTACCATGAAAAAATAGTTCATCTTGCATGCGGATGGTGAGGGACTCTTCACCAAATAGGGCTACGGGTAAGGTGAAGACACAAAAGAGTGTAGTTGAAATGAAGACTGGTGCCAAGATTAATTTTTGGATTGTAGATCCGTTCACAATTACTCCCTTAGGATAGCTACTTAAAACTCAATGACTAGTACCGCTTTGTGGCACTTAAAAACGCTGATCATGTCAGCTTTTCGTTTGTTTTGAACGGTAGCTTTATTTCCAGCGTTTTGTCCTAGTTTGAACCTCAGGGGTTTGCGATCGCATTTGCGTTATGTTAGCGATTGGGTATACCTCATGTTTGATTTAAGTCCAATCCTAGGGCAACTCCATAACTTTCCTTAACTTTTAGTTATCGACTGCTCTTGGTGAGATCGGTAGATTATTTGTGTACGGAGCAAAAACAGGAACAATACCGGCTACGGAGCCTGTAACGTTACCTAGCCATTGAGTTCACCACCAGTACTAGAACTTGTTTAAGGTAAGCATTTAATCATGAACCAATCTACAATCGATAAATCTTTCCTGAGACCAATCGTGTTATCTACAATTATCTTTGCTCTTCTGAGCTTGCCCATAGTTATGCTCGGGGCAAAGCCGATCTGTATGAAGTTCCTAGAGAGTCGGATAGTTGATGCTAAACTGATGAATGCTGCGACGCGCTGATTAAGGTTTCACTAAACTGCTTAGACCTTTCGTAATCCTGATTCTTTTGGGAATGCTGGTTGCCAGTGTGCTCCTGTCCCAGTTTTGGGCACTACCAGCACTGACCCAGCCCCCTGTTCAACTCACCCTATTGATGGGAGCGGGGGAATTTGCTTATTGGCAGGAACTACTGGTCAAGAATTTTGAGCTAGAGAATCCAGATATTCAAATCGAACTGATCGAAGGACCATTAAACTCTGACTTAACAGAAGACCTCTATACCTCTGCTTTCATTTTAGGAGACTCACCCTATGACCTGATTAACATGGACGTGATTTGGGCTCCTAAATTTGCCGCTGCAGGGTGGTTACTAGATTTATCGGAGCGAGTTAGTAAGGAGTATTTAAACGAATTTCTGGATAAAGCAGTTGATTCAGGACGCTACCAGGGGAAACTATACCGCATACCATTCCGTTCCGATGGTGGTATCCTCTACTATCGTCAGGATTTGCTAGAGCAAGCTGGATTCCAAGAGCCAAAAACCTTTGAGCAGTTGGTCAACATTTCCCAACAATTGCAGGAAAACCATGATCCCAAATGGGGCTATCTTTGGCAAGGTCGTCAATATGAAGGGTTATCAGCCATGTTTGTGGAGATACTTGCAGGCTTTGGTGGTTTCTGGGTTGACCCGGAAACCTTGGAAGTGGGTTTGGATAAACCGGAAGCGATTAAAGCTGTAGAATTTCTGCGCAGCACCATCAAACAAGGGATTTCACCCCCTGGCGTCACTACCTATCAGGAAGAAGAAACACGACTGTTGTTTCAAAATGGGGATGCAGTATTTCTGAGGAATTGGCCCTATGTTTGGTCATTGGCAAATCAAGAGGGTTCAAAGGTCAAAGGCAAGATTGGCATTAGCCCTATGGTTCATGGTCCTGGTGGCAAAGCTGGTGCTTGCTTAGGAGGTTGGGGTTTGGGAATTGCTAAATCTTCCAAACATCCTGAGGAAGCCTGGAGAGCTATTGAGTATTTCACCAGTGACAAAGCCCAGCGTCGGTATACTCTGGAAACTGGCTATCTGCCAACCCGACGGAAGCTGTTTGCAGACCCAGATATTGTTGCTAAGTATCCCCACTATCCAAAATTGCTAGAGGTGTTAGAGGGGGCTGTCTTGCGTCCACCAGTTCCCCAATATTCTCAGGTATCTGATATTTTACAACGGTACCTCAATGCTGTGCTAACTAATCCCAAACTCAGTGCTGAAAAAATGATGAAAGCAGCAGCTGATCAAACCCGTAGGCTGTTGTCGGTAGAATTTAGAATGAAGAATGAAGAATGAAGAATGAAGAATGAAGAATGAAGAATGAAGAAGGAAGAAGGAAGAATGTAGAATGTAGAATGTAGAAGGAAGAATGTAGAAGGAAGAATGTAGAAGGAAGAATGTAGAATGTAGAATGTAGAATGTAGAATGTAGAAGGCAGAAGGCAGAAGGCAGAAGGCAGAAGGCAGAAGGCAGAAGGCAGAAGGCAGAAGGCAGAAGGCAGAAGGCAGAAGGCAGAAGGCAGAAGGCAGAAGGCAGAATGTATAATTCTAAATTCTAAATTCTAAATTCTAAATTCTAAATTCTAAATTCTAAATTCTAAATTCTAAATTCTAAATTCTAAATTGTTGAATGAAAACTGATCCGATAGCAGCGCAGGAGCAAAGGACAGGGTGGTTGTTGGTAACACCAGCATTGTTACTACTGCTGCTAGTCTATGGCTATCCTATTTTGCGTTCGTTCTGGTTAAGTTTGTTCACTAAGAACCTAGGGACACAGCTACAACCGGTCTTTTCTGGTCTCAATAATTATGGGCGAATGATGGGGGATGGTCGCTTCTGGCAGAGTCTCTGGAATACTGTGATTTTTACCTCAGTATCTGTTGCTCTGGAACTGGTGTTAGGAATTGCGATCGCATTAATTTTAAATCAAACCTTTAAAGGAAGGGGTATTGTGCGCACCATCGCTATCCTGCCTTGGGCCTTGCCAACTGCTTTGATCGGTCTAGTATGGGCTTGGATGTTTAATGACCAGTTTGGGGTTTGGAATGATATCTTACTGCGTCTAGGTATTATTCAAGACGGAATCAACTGGCTAGGATACCCTACAACAGCGATGATGGCAGTGATTGCCGCAGACGTTTGGAAAACTACACCCTTCATCAGCATTTTGCTCCTAGCTGGCTTGCAGTCTATTCCCCAAGACCTATACGAAGCCCATGCCCTAGACGGTGCTACCCCCTGGCAAAGTTTCAAGCAAATTACTCTACCGCTATTGACGCCCCAAATCCTAATTTCCCTACTGTTCCGCTTTGCCCAAGCTTTCGGAGTCTTCGACCTGATCAAAGTGATGACTGGAGGTGGTCCGGGAGGAGCTACAGAAGTTGTATCTCTCTACATCTATACCACTGTCATGGATTATCTAGACTTTGGTTATGGTGCTGCCCTTGTGGTAGTAACCTTTTTGATACTGGTAACCACGGTGGTAATTATAGCCCTAGGCTCACGCAACTAATGACTATTCTGCCTCAGGAGTTACGCAAAGCCCCCTAAATCCCCCAATTCTGGGGGACTTTGACATCATTCCCCCCCAAATTGGGTGGTTAGGGGGGCAAAACCAACTCAACTTCGTAAGTCCTATGCCTAACTCATCATCCCCTCAACCGAAAACAAAACAAATTAACATTATCAAACTAATTATCCTGCCCCTAGGAATCATCTTATTGATAATTTTCTGCCTAGCACCACTCCTTTGGCAATTCCTCACTTCCATCAAAGTCAACCAAGATATCTCTTCCCTTCCCAATATTTATTTCCCTAAGCGGTATACACTTGACCACTATATAAACTTATTTACCCTGCGCCCCCTAGTCCACTATATTTTCAACAGCGCCTTTGTATCAATTACTTCCACACTATTGTGTTTAGGGATAGGAACTCCCGCTGCTTACGCCTTAGCACGGTTAACCCTAAGGGCAGAAAAAATCATCATTGCTGGGATTATCATTATCACATTATTTCCCTTTATTTTGATATTCCTAGGACTCCTGGAACTTATCAAAATTATTAAACTAGGGAATAATTATCTAAGCCTGATTATTTCCTATACAGCTATCAACCTTCCTCTCACCCTATTAGTGATGCGCAGCTTTTTTCAACAGCTACCGCCAGAGCTAGAAGATGCTGCTAAAGTCGATGGCTATAGCACCTGGCAAATGCTAATCCAAATTCTATTACCCCTAACCGTTCCAGCTTTAGTAACAACAGGAATACTTACCTTTATTTTTGCTTGGAATGAATTTATTTTAGCCCTCACTTTCATTAGCCAAGAATCTCTGAAAACCCTGCCCGTTGCTGCGGCTCAGTTAAGTGGTTCTCTGGGAAAAGAGATTCCCTACGGTTCCATTGCGGCTATGACAGTTATAGGAACATTTCCCCTAGTG
>NZ_JAAHHE010000459.1:0-4215 GCF_010692525.1 Moorena sp. SIO3B2 | reverse complement strand
TCACTGACAACTTAGAACCTTTTGAATTTGAAGCGGAAGTTCCCATCATTGTTTTTGAAGAGGAGCCAGAGGAGGATGAAGAGAAATTACAACAGTGGACATTTGAAACCCCTACTGTTAACCATCAGGGAAAAATCATTAAAACCACAACCTACATCGGCTCTTACTTCACCGAAACCCTAACCGATAATGTCGGACTGGAAATGGTGGCTATCCCTGGAGGAACCTTTACAATGGGTTCCCCTGAAAGCGAAAAAGATAGCCGTAGTCGTGAACGTCCCCAACATAATGTCACACTCCAACCCTTCTTTATGGGGAAATATCCCGTCACCCAAGCCCAATGGAAAGCGATCGCATTAATGACAGACTTGAAAGTAGAAATAGACTTAGATCCAGACCCCTCACGCTTTAAAGGGGATAACCGCCCCATTGAAAGGATCAACTGGTATGAAGCAGTAGAGTTCTGTGACCGGCTTTCTCAGCTAACCGGAAGGGAGTATAGACTGCCTTCCGAAGCCCAATGGGAATATGCTTGTCGAGGGGTTAGAGAACCTCTCAACCTCGAAAACGGAGAATCCTATCCCCCATTCTACTGTGGAGAGACGATTACCGGACAGTTAGCCAATTACAACGCCTCAAGAACTTATTGGTATAAACCACGAGGAGAAAGAAGCAAGGGAACTACCCCTGTGGGTGAATTTCTTCCTAATCCCTTTGGCTTATATGATATGCACGGGAATGTTTGGGAATGGTGTTTAGATGATTGGCATAATAACTACAAAGATGCGCCCACAGATGGCAGTGCTTGGATTGATAATAATGAACCGGAAAATGTCAATTCTAAAAATAAGTCATATTCAGCGAAAAATGAGGATAATATCTCGTATTCTGTCCTGCGTGGCGGCTCTTGGAACTACAATCCTAATCTCTGCCGTTCTGCGTTTCGCTACTTCAGCCTTGGGCGCGACTACCGCGACTACATTAATGGTTTTCGTGTATTGTGCGCTGGATGAAGTCAGAAGTTTTTATGAAGTCAGAAGTTTTTATGAAGTCAGAAGTTTTTATGAAGTCAGAAGTTTGAAGTCAGAAGTCAGAAGTTTGAAGAAATCCTTTGAGTTATCAACAAGTCTCCATTCAGGACAGAACAAAGAAGTTTGCGGTTAGAATAGTCAAAGCTTGGGTTTGGTTGCTGTTACACTATACGACTTCTTTCGTTCACCATGAAGACTTGGTCTTCCCATTTTATTTATAGTTTTATCTGGCATTTACTTGCTCCATTACTTATTGGGGTATACAATTAAGATAACACAGCATGCATGTCGAGAAAAATGTACGGTTGCCAGCAGCACAGAATAACTACAAGTCCCGAGAATAGAGCGGTTATAGAATTTATTTGTTCGGAAGCTAATAAGCTAACTAACTGTGGTATATATTATTGCCGTCAAATATTGTTTAAAGCAGGAAAGTATCTGAAGAATGCTGAGCTAGACAAGATACTTAAGACCAATATCCATTTCAAGGCTATGAGGTCTGCTTGTGCGCAACAAACACTGCACGGAGTTATTGAATCTTTTAAATCCTACAAAGCTTTAAGTAAGTTGTACGAAAAAGGCCAGCTACCTGATAAGCCTAGAGTCCCAAAGTACCGTAAAAAGGTAGGTATGGCCGTAGTCAGCTATCCTGCTCGGTGGGTAAAACTGGTAAAGGGTCAGCTGAAGTTCCCTTTGGGTAAACAGGTCAAAGCCTGGTTCGGGATTGACCATTTCCTTCTTCCGATGCCATCTAATCTTGACTACAAATCAATAAGAGAGTTTCGATTTGTTCCCAGGAATGGCTGTTTTTATTTGGAATTCGTTTATAAACAACCAGACATTGAACCAATAGCATCGACCAATGACGTTTTAGGAATTGATCCAGGACTCAATAACTGGTTGACTTGTGTTTCAACCACTGGGAAGTCATTCATTATTGATGGCAGAAAGGTAAAATCCCAAAACCAGTGGTACAACAAGCAGGTAGGAAAAATAAAGAAAGGCAAAACTCAAGGTTACTGGGATGAGCGCCTGGCTTTATTGACTGAGAAGCGCAATAGGCAAATGCGTGACAATATCAACAAAGTCGCCAGGTTTATTGTCAATTGGTGCATAAGACATAAAGTTAGCACCGTTGTTTTTGGTTGGAATCGACGAAATAAAGACAGCATTAATATTGGGAATAAAACTAATCAAGAGTTTGTTCAGATTCCCACAGCTAAGCTAAAAAATCGGATTGAACAACTATGTATTAAACACGGCATTAAATTCGTTGAGACTGAGGAGAGCTACACCAGTAAAGCTAGTTTTCTAGATGATGATTTTCTACCTACGTTCGGCGAGAAACCTGAAGGGTGGAAGGCTTCCGGAAAGCGAGTAAGGCGTGGTTTGTATCGGTCAGGTAATAACGAATTAATCAACGCAGATTGCAACGGGGCTTGTAACATCCTTAGGAAAGTAGCGACACAGCTAGGGTTTCCCCTAGCCGAGGTCGGTAGAGCAGTCTTGAACCTGCCACAACGATACCGATTAGATTCACTGTCTAGATCCTATCGTGAAGCGTCACGCAGAGGTGCGACCCATGGCGAATTTAATTCGCCTATGGAAAGCGCACCTTAGCGGTTTTAACCCGCGAAATGACATCAGCTTAGAATCCACGTTTTTCAAAGCGTGGAGAGTTCAAAACACCAGTAGGCTATTTTCAAGTCGTCAACTCTTTTGGACTTAGTGATATGCACGGGAACGTTTGGGAATGGTGCGCTGATGATTGGCATGATAACTACAAAGGTGCGCCCACAGATGGAAGTGCTTGGATTGATAAGAATGAAGAGGAAAATGTCAATGGTGAAAATAAGTCATATTCAGCTAAAAATGATGAAAAAAGTCCATATTCATTGCTGCGGGGCGGCTCCTGGAACAACTATCCTAATGACTGCCGTTCTGCGATTCGCGGCAACTACGATAGGCGCGACATCCGCGACGACGATATTGGTTTTCGTGTATTGTGCGCCGGGATGAAGTCAGAAGTTTGAAGTTTGAAGTTTGTTCGCGTAGCGTGGCCAAAGGCCAAGTTTGAAGTTTGTTCGCGTAGCGTGGCCAAAGGCCAAGTTTGAAGTCAGATGATTTAAAGTGAATAAAATACTTATAGCGTTTATCATAGCTATGAGGTACACATTATTTTTTTCATCTTGCCTCTTTGCTGCTCCCTGCTCTCTGCTCCCTAAAACGCAGATCTGGGAACAGCGAATCTGGTAACAGTTTCTGATTTACTCCTGTTCATCATCATCTGGCAATTTTTCCATCTCCTGAGCAATTAGCGTCTGAAATTCCTCGCCACAATGAACATTCAAATGAATTGCAGCAGCCAGCAATTCTGCCAAAATTTCCGCTTGCTGTCTAGAACTAAGGTGAGGTGACTGAAGCTGATTAATTAAAGCGGTAACTGTTTGGCATTCTGCTCCTAACTCTGTAATTAATGTTTTCAGAGTATTGCTATTAATAGGAAGGGAGCGATCGCGAATCTGCATAATTATTTCCCCAATCGTTTTAGTGCTTGCTGAATGCCCTTCTCAAAGGCACGAATCTCAGTTTCCCAATGCCTTATTAAACCTTGATCGGGAAAGTCCTTTTCATACTCTAGTTTAATCTTTTCTTGGTGTTCAGCAATGCGCTGATTCAAGCTACGAATTGCCTTTTTGTGGTTTTTCTTTCCCATAAAGTTTATAGATGCACCCACAGACTTACACCAGTATCTTATCGGGATGGTGTCTTCACCACCTTTATATTTTACCTACCCATACTTTTTATCTTGTAGGGTGAATGAATCGGTAGATCTCATTTTTGCGGTTTGACCTGCTGGTGCGTTACGGGGCGGGCTATTTCAACCAGGCGCGAAGAGGCTTAAAATTAGGGCAAGCCCGCCCCTAACGCACCCTACGCAACTCCCTGTTCCCGATTCCCGATTCCCGATTCCCGATTCCCGATTCCCGTTATATAAAAACAAAAAAGCGCCCCCCAAACGGAGAGCGCTTCTTTCAAACTTAGCCAATTAAGCCCAGTTTAGATTAGCCGTTGATAACTGGAGCAGTTAAAGCAACAGGAGTAGCTTCACCAGCAGCTAGGTCTAGAGGGAAGTTGTGAGCGTTACGCTCGTGCATTACCTCGAAACCTAGGTTAGCCCGGT
>NZ_JAAHHE010000458.1:0-4235 GCF_010692525.1 Moorena sp. SIO3B2 | reverse complement strand
TGGTACTAGAAGACCTAGTTAAAATGGTTGTTGTTTCTCCCTTATTGGATTTGGCAGGATTTTACCAACCGCCTTTTAAAGTTAAAGCAGAGTATGAAGTGTCTTTACCCATTGAAGATAAAGATGAAGACACAATTATCAAAGGGCGTATTGATATTTTGGTAACTAGCAAACCAATTTGGATAGCCGTTATTGAGTCCAAACGTTCTGCTGTGTCCTTACAACCAGCAATTCCTCAAGCACTAGTTTACATGCTCAAGATTCCCCAAACAGAGCAACCAACATTTGGTCTTATTACCAATGGTGCAAGCTTTATCTTTATCAAGTTAGTGAAAGGCGAAACCCTACGCTATGCTTTATCAAAAGCGTTTGATATCTGGAATCCTGGCAATTATTTATATGATGTTTTGGGGATTTTGAAGCGTATTGCTGCTGTCACGGCTAAGTCTTAGAGGAGACACAAGTAAGCTATCAGCTATCAGCTATCAGCTATCAGCTATCAGCTTATGCGTTACATCACAGGCTAGAAGCCTGTGCCACGCTACTTGAGGTGCTTTTGAATAAAAGAGGTAAGCATTCGTTTAGTTTTGATGGAATATAAAGCCTAAATTATGATAGATACCTTAGACCAAACTCAACCTAAAAGTGGACTTCTTCATCATTGGCAACTTTGGCGCTGGCTATTGGAAACCCAGCCCAAGGAAATACATAATCTCTGCTTGTTAGCTCTAATTGAAAAATTTGCCATATGGGTGAATAGTTTGGTTAGGGATCCTAACATAATGGGAGGGGAGTTGATTTTTTCTCAATCTCGCTTGTCAGTTCGTCGTATTGCTGGTCGGCTTAACCGGGGAGAATCCGCAGAGTTTATTCTTGAAGACTATCCTTATCTATCTCCGATAGATTTAGCTTTTGCCCAACTCTACATGGAAATCTATCAGTAGAGATAGGTATTAGTGTCAAATACTATCAAGTTACTAATTGATGAAGATTTATCCCCTGCTGTTGCCCGCTATCTCTGCCAACAATGTCTAGCCGATGCAATTGCCGTGCGCGATCGCGGATTATTGGGGGCAAGCGACCGTGAAGTCTTGGCATATGCTATTGATAATGACCGCATTTTGGTAACGGCAAATATCAAGGATTTTGAAAACTTTGTTGTTGAGTGTGAAGTGCATCCCGGCATCGTTTTTCTACAAGATGGAGAAATGACCCGCCGGGAACAAGAACAGGTGATGGAAGAGGTAGTTATCCCGGTGCTGCAAGAAGAAATCGAGCAAGGAAATGACCTGATCAATCGAGCGCTTTACCTAACTAAGGACAAAATGGTTAGATGGATAGACTTACCCTAAAGCTATCCTAAGGTGAGCCTTACTTACCAAACCCTCAATCCCCTCACTCTCTAACTAAAAGCTCTAGCTGTTTAGCTAAAATCTCAACATCGGGTGAGCGCATCATAGTATAATGATCACCAGGAATCCTGTAAGTTTCTAGACCACCTACTGCTAGCTCATTCCAACCTCGGTCTTCTGCTTCTAACTCCCTGGCAAAAAATAGAGCAATCCGACCAGAATAGGGCTGGGGTTGATAGCGATACATAGCCATTAAGTTGGCTTGGAAAACTCCAAATAGCTTACGCATCTGCTCAATACCGATTTCCGGTGGTAAGATATTGAGCCCTTTCGCTTCCCGAAGGATGTGCTGCAATTGCTCCTCTAACCCTCCTTGCTTAAGCTCCTCAACCGCAATCGACAGTTCTGTACCAAAAACACTACCCAAATCCTTAGCCAAAGAGCTTGCCAGCATCTGTTCATCCACCTGTTCTGGTCGGTCAATAGCAACAGGTGAATAGCTATCGATTAATGCTAGCAGAGCCACGTCTTCCCCAGCAGCAGATAATTGTTGAGCCATTTCCCAAGCAATAATACCTCCTAATGACCAACCTCCTAAATAATAAGGCCCGACCGGTTGAATAGTTTGCAAGGCTTCAATGTAGCAACTGGCCATATCCTCAATTCCGGTTAATGGTTCAGACTCACCAAATAAACCAGGGGATTGCAACCCGTAAAAGGGCTGGTTATCTCCTAGATAACCAGCCAACTCTGCATAACAAAGAACATTACCCCCAACCGGATGAACACAGAAGAAAGGAGGTAAATTTCCTACCTTATTAATAGCAACTAGGGGAGAATAAGATTGGCTCTCAGTGGCATTGACCAGAAGACTAGCTTGGTTTTCAATAGTGGGTTCCGTGAACAAGCTAGCTAAAGGTAAATCAGTTCCAAACTGCTGCTTAATCCGAGCCATGAGACGAACTGCTAACAGGGAATGACCTCCAAGATCGAAGAAGTTATCTTTAACTCCAACTGGGTGGACATTGAGGAGATTACACCAAATTTGAGACAGTTGCAATTCAAAGGAATTACGGTGTGAAACAAACCCAGCTTCTTGAGGTCGATTAGATGTATCTAATTCAAGTAAGGCGTGGCGATCAATTTTGCCATTGGGAGTTAAAGGGAGTTTTTTCAAGAAGGCAAAGGCAGAGGGAATCATGTAATCCGGTAATTTTTGTTTCAGAAACTGTCGCAATTGGCTACTAGTTAGCTCTTGTTCTTGCTCGGAAACAATATAAGCCACCAGATGTTTTTGGTCAGCTTGGTCTTTCCTGGCCACAACTAGTGTTTCCCCCACAGCTGGATGTTGACCTAAGATGGCTTCAATTTCTCCAAGTTCGATGCGGAAACCGCGAATTTTGACCTGGTTATCGATGCGACCTTTATACTCAATATCACCATTGGGCAAATAGCGGGCTAAATCTCCCGTCTTATAAAGCCTACTTTCTTGTTTACGATTAAATGGGTTAGGAATAAACCGTTCATTATTCAACTGTTCGCGATTCAAGTACCCTCGCGTGACACCTGCTCCACCAACATACATTTGCCCTGTTACCCCAATAGGCACTGGTTGTAAGTTTTCATCGAGGATATACATCTGTAAATCGGGAATTGGACAACCAATCGCACTGCCGTTGCTGTTAAGGTCGTTTATGGTTAGAGGTCGATAAGTAACATGCACAGTTGTTTCTGTAATACCATACATATTTACTAACTGTGGACTTTTATCCCCATACTGCTCAAACCATGGCTTCAAGCTCTGTAAATCTAAGGCTTCTCCACCAAAAATAACTAGTCGTAAATTTAGTTGTGCTTGTGTGTTGTTCGATTGTTCAACCTGAATCAGTTGGCGAAAAGCAGATGGAGTTTGGTTGAGTACTGTTACATTCTCGGAACACAGCAAGTCGTAGAAGCTTTGAGGATCTCGACTTATCCAGTAGGGGACAATGACAAGCCGTCCACCATAAAATAAGGCTCCCCAGATTTCCCAGACTGAAAAGTCAAAAGCAATGGAATGGAAATTAGTCCAAACATCATTGGCATTGAAGTGATACCAAGACTGAGTGGCTGCGAATAAACGAACCACATTTTTGTGTTCGACTAAAACTCCTTTGGGTTGTCCGGTAGAACCAGACGTGTAGATTGCATAAGCCAAATTATCCGAACCTACCCCAAGCTCAAGATTATCCTGAGTGTGTTGCTCTATTGTTCTCCAATCACTATCCAAACAAACCACCCGTGCAGTATGTGATGGCAAAGATGACAACAACTGCTGTTGGGTCAACAACATCTCCACACCCGAATCGGCCAAAATATAACTCAGACGTTCTGCTGGATAATTGGAGTCCAGGGCTACATAAGCACCACCAGCCTTGAGTATCCCCAACAGTCCCACTACCATTTCAATGGAACGTTCCACACAAATACCTACCAATACTTCTGGTTCAACTCCGAGTGAAAGCAGGTGATGTGCTAGTTGGTTAGCTCTTTGATTTAATTCCTTGTAAGTTAGTTGCTCCCCATTAAACACCACGGCTACTTGATCGGGAGTTTTTTCTACCTGCCGCTCAAACAACTGATGGACACATTTATCTTGAGGATAGTCACTATCGGTATTATTCCATTCCACCAATAGCTGCTGGCGTTCCGCTGCTGTCAGTAACGGTAACCTTGAAACTTGTGCTTGTGGATTAGCAACAATACCTGCGAGCAAAGTCTGGAAATGCCCTACCATCCGGATAATAGTTTGCTGATCAAACAAATCGCTATTGTATTCTAACCTGGCCTCAATTCCCGACTCAGTTTTTTCCATTAACAGGGTCAAATCAAACTTGACTATAG
>NZ_JAAHHE010000457.1:0-4251 GCF_010692525.1 Moorena sp. SIO3B2 | reverse complement strand
GGGAAGTCTACTTCAATATTATCTGGAACTTTAACCCCAAAGGCTCCGGCATTGCGCATCTCAGCCACTACCCGAGATGACCGAATCAAACACTTGGAGGGGACACAACCTACATTTAAACAATCCCCACCCATCAAATGTCGTTCAATCAACGCCACCTTCAAACCAACACCGATACCTGCTGCACCTGCTGCTGTAACTAATCCAGCTGTACCAGCACCAATAACTACTAAGTCATAACAATCAACAGGTTTCGGATTAACCCAATCCCCTGGATGAACGTAGTTAACCAACCTCTGGTTATACTGATCCATGGGTGGGACAGTAACTCTTTGGTATTGAGAACTTGACATTTATAATAACTCCTTTGATAGTTCAAAATTAAATTAATTTTTTAGGGATTAGGGAGCAGGGAGCAGGGAGTCGGGAATCGGGAGTCGGGAATCGGGAGTCGGGAGTCGGAAATCGGGAATCGGGAATCGGGAATCGGGAACAAAAATTATTACAATTCCTAAACGGATCCCTATAACCTATAACCTTTAACTTTAACCTGCTAACCTTAAACTTCCTAACCTTAAACCTTGGCCAAAAGGCCACGCTACGCGAACAACCTTCAACCTTGGCCAAAAGGCCACGCTACGCGAACAACCTTCAACTTCCTAACCTATAACCTTCAACCTTGGCCAAAAGGCCACGCTACGCGAACAACCTTCAACCTCCTAACCTTAAACCTGCTAACCTTCAACTTGTTAACCTTCTAAACTGTTTCCTTAGAAACTCTTTTGTCTAAAGCCTTCTTAGCCAGATTAGTAATAAAAAGTGTTATTGCCACAGTGGCGATAAAACCAATAATCCGAATTGCCCACTGGACAGTGGGATTGGTGGGTGCGTCACCACTACCAAGAGTGGCCAGGTCTCCAGCCAGAGAACCGATGTAAACGTACATTAATGTTCCTGGAATCATGCCAAAGGAGCCTAAGACGTAGTCTTTCAGCGAAACCCCAGTTAGACCATAGGCATAGTTTAAGAGATTGAAGGGAAATACCGGAGATAGTCGAGTCAAGAACACAATTTTCAATCCTTCCTGACCTACTGCTTCATCAATGGCACTAAATTTATCATTTCCAGCAATTTTTTGAGCAATCCAGTCCCTAGCTAGATAACGTCCAACCAGAAAAGCAGCCGTGGCTCCGATAGTGGCTCCGATGAACACATAGATTGAGCCTAAGAAAACACCAAATACTACCCCAGCCCCTAGGGTTAGGATAGACCCAGGCAAAAATGCTACGGCAGCAATGATATAGATTGCGATAAATGCGATCGCTCCGATGGGTCCGAGACTATCAATCCACTGCAAAGCATTGCGCAATATTTCTTGGGGATTGAATCCTCCACTACTAGCGGATTCCTGTGCGAAACTCGGCTCAGCATGTACCACCAGTACCATCACCATTGCCAGTAATGTTAATGAAACTAACTTTAAACCCTTCATGACGTTTCGGGGACGAGATTGACTGCTTCTTCTTGTACTTATCATGAGTTGGGAGCGTTGCACTTGAACTTGAGACATAGTAATCAAATTATCTACAGATATGGTTATCTTAAATAGCTTGTTGGGTAATGAAATTAACAAAAGTTTATAAGTTTACAGGTAAGCTATCAGCTATCAGCTATCAGCTATCAGCTTATGCGCACGCTAAGCGCACAGCTTTTGAATAAAACAAGTAAGCATTGGTTTAATCTCTGTTACCTCAGTTTACGGCTGTTCGTTTAGGGTGACCTAAAAGCTGACGGCTAACGGCTGACGGCTGACGGCTGAAGGCAGTTAAGCATTTAGCCTTCAGCCTAGGGCGATCAGCTTTCTAGAGAGTGGCCAACAAACAATTGCAGTATCAATTGCTTGTTGATGATCATCATACAATAGTTTTTGGGAGCTAAAGCTAGTGAAACTAATTTAAATTTAATAAGAATACTTTTGCTTAATTTTAAGGCTAAATTTAGGTGATACTCAGCAAAAAATCAGGTTTATTTATATAGCTAATATTAACTATTAAAATCAGACGACAGATTAATTTTGTAACAAGGTAACAGCAGCTCTGATCACAGATTTTTTTTAGTTATAGCAAACAATTAACTAGTTCATCTAAATTAGAGCTGGATTTAAAGTTACATAGGGGGCGTTATACGTTAAAATTAATCAAGGATATTAGGTAACTATTGATTAACACTGCATCGACAGCTGGACTGACTTGCACAGAAGAAGCAGATAGAGGATCTTGGACTGGTTATGCTCGAAGTCTTGATTAGGAGCCAGAAGTCAGCAAAAAGCCGTTGAGGTAAAGGACTGACGCCAAACTAGAGACGAAACTCTATCAGTAGTAGGGTGGGTTAATCACACACTCTACAGGTAGATCTACTGGGTAAGTCTTGGGAAACTTGATACTCTCTTGTGACACATGAAACTTAAGTACAATAGAGCTATCCTCAAAGTCTTCTGGGTTCATAGTTTATTAATTAGTTATATATAAATAACTAAAAGTGATTGAGCGATCGCGTTTTAAGGTAGAGCGCAGCGCAGGCAAACAGGCAATCCTATTACATACTCATAAGAGTCAGGACTTCCCCAGCAACCCTACCTGTAGCGGTTTTTATTAATGCATCCTACTATTTATAGGATTTGTTGACCAGTTTTGCCTAAGTCCTGTACTTGTGACTACCTTTCTTTAGCAGGATTGGGACAGAAGGATACTAAGGGGTTGAGCAAAATAACTATTTGTTATTTTTATTGATTTTTTGCTCGATTGCCAAAACTAAAAAAAGACTGGTATACTTTCCGTAAAAGCTTGATAAAAAAACATTCAGCTCACAACCATGAATATTAAATCTGCTCAAGAAGACCATATTAATTGGATCAAAGATCGGCTAAAACAAACCCAGCAAGAACTTGCTGAAGCGGAAGCAAACCTTCTTAAATTAAATAATTTAGTCGAGCAAAAGCGGGCAAATGTTGCCTATTTTAAGGATAAGCTTGAAGCAGAACTATCCAGCAATGATATTGATATGGTAGCGGACATAGCGATAGCCTTGCAGGAAAAAAATGAGGTCAATAGCAATCATTTGTCTGAACAAGATACCACTGTAAATTCAAATAGCAATGTCGGCAAAGTCAATTTTTTTGATGATGAATTAGAGGAGAAATCATTTGAAGAAAACCAAATAAAAAACCAAGAGGATGAGGAGGGTGATAAGCGCAATCCCAGAGATATGTTATATCCAGAATTTAGAGGTAAAACCTTCTGGGAAGCGGTAGAGATTATCTTAGATAACTTTGCTGCTCCGGTTAACCGAGAACAGATTGTCAGCAGACTATTTGATGCCAAATCTGATGATGAGCAACTCCGTGCTAAAAACTCCTTGTCTACGGAATTGCGTCGAGGTGCAAAAGAAGGGAGGTGGAAAAAAGTGGGACGCGGTCTTTTTGCTTCTAATTCTTTCCAGGAGGAAGTAACTGATGAAATTAATAACTAAAAGTAATAACTAAGAGTTTTAGGTTTAGATCTCTGTTGTATGGAAAATACTCTCATATCAGGAGTGATCGAAGTCGAAACTGTACTTGACCCAATTAACCCATCAAAAAAGCGGATTCCCTTTTTGCTAACCTATATAATAGACGTTTGTTAACACCTGTACCTTTTTCCCCATGTCTGCTAAGGATCAATTCCATGATCTAGTTAAGGATGCTCTAATCAATGACGGTTGGAGCATTACCCACGATCCTTATCGCATTGATCTGGGTTTTACCGATCTCTACATTGATTTGGGGGCAGAACGCCTGATTGCTGCTGAACGGAATAATGAAAAAATAGCTATTGAAGTTAAAAGCTTTCTATCAACTTCAAGGATTTCAGAATTCCATGGTGCAATTGGGCAGTTTATTAACTATCGTCTTGCCTTAGAAGATGAGGAGCCTGATCGAACACTTCATCTTGCGGTTCCTAACACTATTTACAGTGTTTTTTTTACTTATCCGTTTATACAAAAGTCGATCAAGGTTAATCAGGTTCCTATTTTAGTTTATGACGTTTCCCAACCAAGGATTACTCAATGGATAAACTAGATGTGTATCGACAGCATATTCAGGACTTGCTTAAAAAACGCGCCAGTATTAAGTCGGCGAATCTGGCCATCCAAACCCAGCTCATTTTTGATACAGAACGGGATCATTACCAGATCGTTAATACCGGTTGGAAA
>NZ_JAAHHE010000456.1:0-4252 GCF_010692525.1 Moorena sp. SIO3B2 | reverse complement strand
TGCTACGAAAGCGAATTCATGGGATTAAAGGCCCGTCAAGATTATCGGGTAATTAATCTCTGGGAAGTAGATGCTGAATTAGTATTAGAACAACCTTTGCCTCCCTTATTTACATTTGTCCCAATTTTAAAAGGTGGTGGTAGTGAATCAAAATTGCGGTCAGCGGTGCAGGCTTTACGAGCGGATCAAACCTTAAATCAACTAGAACCGTTGTTAGCATTTTTTGCTAGCTTCGTTTTAGAGATACCTTTAATTCAACAAATCATGAGGTGGGATATGACAGTATTACGGGAATCGCCCTGGTATCAAGAGATTTTACAAGAGGGTCTTGCTCAAGGGATTGAACAAGGGATTGAACAAGGCATCCAACAAGAACGTCGAGGCAGTTTAGAGCGCATCCTTAAACTACGATTTTCAGAGATTCCTGTCGAGATATCGATCAGAATTCAATCCTTAACTCTCGAACAATTAGAAGAGTTGATGGCTACAGCATTAACGGTTAACTCCCTAGATGAGTTTACTCAACATTTGCCCAATTAATTAAATAAGGCCACACCCCACCTCGACCGTGGGGTGGGTTTTCCTCGAATTCAACAAATCATGAGGTGGGATATGACAGTATTACGAGAATCGCCCTGGTATCAAGAGATTTTACAAGAGGGTGTTACTCAAGGGATTGAACAAGGGATTGAACAAGGCATTGAACAAGGAATCCAACAAGGGGTTGCTCGAGGGATTGAACAAGGAATCCAACAAGGCATCCAACAAGAACGTCGAGGCAGTTTAGAGCGCATCCTTAAACTGCGATTTTCCGAGATTCCTGTCGAGATATCCATCAAAATTCAAGCCTTAACTCTCGAACAATTAGAAGAGTTGATGGCTACAGCATTAACCGTTAACTCCCTAGATGAGTTTACTCAACATTTGCCTAATTAATTAAATAAGGCCACACCCCACATCGACCGTGGGGTGGGCGTAAGTCAATAATTAGTCTTAATTGGATCAATTGTATGGCAAAACCTGCAGATATTGGTAGCAAACGCCTAATCAGTCTCGCCCCCAATGCTTGGGTGCAATGGGTAACCGGTAATTCCCAAGTGCGGGCATCTCAGTTACTAGATGCTGAGTTCCAATGGATTAGTCGCGAAAGCGATGTGATTATAAAAGCGTCTAGTCCTCAACATCAAGAATTTCTGATTCTCAATGAATTACAACTACGCTATGACCAGAATATGCCTCAGCGAATGCGCAATTATGTCGCTTTAGCTGAGGAGAAATACAACCTATCCGCTTATCCGGTATTAATTAACATCTTGCCGCCCCCAGCCACGGTTACTATTGAAAATTGCTACGAAAGCGAATTCATGGGATTAAAGGCCCGTCAAGATTATCGGGTAATTAATCTGTGGGAAGTAGAGGCGGAATTAGTATTAGGGCAACCATTGCCTCCCCTATTTCCATTTGTACCGATCTTAAAAGGAGGTGGTAGTGAATCGAAATTGCGGTCAGCGGTGCAGGCTTTACGAGCGGATCAAACCTTAAATCAACTAGAACCGCTATTAGCATTTTTTGCTAGTTTTGTATTAGAAATACCGTTAATTCAACAAATCATGAGGTGGGATATGACAGTATTACGGGAATCGCCCTGGTATCAAGAGATTTTACAAGAGGGTCTTGCTCAAGGGATTGAACAAGGGATTGAACAAGGCATTGAACAAGGGATCCAACAAGAACGTCGAGGCAGTTTAGAGCGCATCCTTAAACTGCGATTTTCCGAAATTCCTGTCGAGATATCCATCAGAATTCAATCCTTAACTCTCGAACAATTAGAAGAGTTGATGGCTACAGCATTAACGGTTAACTCCCTAGATGAGTTTACTCAACATTTGCTCAACTAATTAAATAAGGCCATACCCCACCTCGCCCGTGAGGTTAGGGGTGGGTTACTCTTGCCTATTGCCTATTGCCTATTGCCTATTGCCTAGGCTCAGCAACCCTAACAAACCGGCACCATAAGCAGGCTGATGGCGAGGCCAAATCACCTTAGCATTAGGGCTAAGCATGACAAGGGATGATTCAAATTGCTGACGGATTGAGGAAAGACCATGCCATACACTTCCGGTGGTTACTACTTCACATGCTGAGTCAGGGCTAAATACGCTTTCAATCACCACTTGGGTAGCTTTGGCTAGTTGATTAACGGTATCTTCGATAATGCTAATGGCTACCTGATCGCCTTCAGCGGCTGCTTGATCCACAATTGGTGCTAAGGAAGCAATTTCTTTAACTCCCCACCCTGGCTGATAAATTACATCTGTGATATAATTAAAGTTTGATAAGTTAAAATAGGTGGTGAAGCGCTCCTGAAGACTAGTTGTTGTTAGACTAGTTACTGCGCAGCCATCATAGGCTTTCATAGCGGCTCGTAATCCAGACACGGCAATGTGATAGGCACTGCCAACATCTCCTAGGATATGCCCCCAGCCACCAACTCGTTTGGTATTTCCCTGGGCATTGCGTCCAAAAACGATTGAGCCGGTGCCTGCGATCGCAACAACTCCCACAGGCTTACCGACTCCCCCCACTAAGGCAATCAAAGCATCATCACAAATCACAACATTAGAGGGGAGTAATGCCCAAGTGACGGGAATTGTCTGACTTGACAACAACTGTGGGACTAAGCCTCGCACCACTTCTCTATCTCGTGGACGAGCAACACCAGCTAATCCCAAACAAATGGCTTCCACTGTGACCGATTCCATGGATAGTTTAGCGGAAGCTTGTTGGGTGGCGAGGCGAATGGCTGATTCTAGGGAGGCGAAAGCGGTTTTGATACCAACGGTGTGATAATTGGAGGCGTCGGCTTCTCCTCGACCTAGGATTTGACCTTGGTGGTTGAGTACTACACAAAGGGTTTTAGTGGCACCGCCATCTATTCCGATTACACAGCTGTTCATTTATAGTTAGTTGATTCTAATGAAACTGGCATCTTGCCAGTTCTACGCAAATTGAAACTGGCAAGATGCCAGTTCTACGCCTGATGCCAGTTTAGCGATCGCATTCAAAACTGGCGTTGCATCAGTCTTCGCCCTGAATAGGAGTAGAGTGGGCATCCTGCCCGCGCGAAAATAAGGAGGAAACTGGCAAGATGCCAGTTCTACCCAAGATGCCAGTTCTACGCCTGATGCCAGTTCTACGCCTGATGCCAGTTTAGCGATCGCATTCAAAACTAGCCAAAAGCTCACAATTAGTTATTGTCTGGATCTTCTTGCTTGAGAAGGGCATCGACTAATACTGTAACTTGCACCAGGGCATTGATCACATCACTGGCTTGGGTAAAGGGTTTACCTTCATACTCGGAGTAGGCTGACCAGATTAGAGGAATAGCAATCAGTCCGACTAGCCAACGCTTGATGGTTTTAGGATTATACATGGGCAGGAATAAAAACAACAGCCTCATCTGTTTTTGTTAACTTTCTCAAAGACCGATTCCATGCCAAATCGAGCTAGAGAGGCCATTTCAAAAATTTTTTCCGACTTTGCATAGAATCCGGGGTTGGCCACCGTTAGTTATTTAGAAAGGTAAATCCAGGAGATGGATTGAGATGGAGTTAACCTATGGACGAACTGGAGGAACGACTACAACAGCTAGCGTTAGAAGCTCAAAAGCATTCCCCAAAAAGCCGTGGCCGTCGTGTCGTCCTGACTCGGCTGATTCAAATGATTCAAGCATCAGGCAGATTATCTCACAGGAGATATGACACCCCTCAGGAGGTTTACGATGAAGCACTTCAAGAGACTTGGTTGTATGTGTTCAAAAAAATTGATACTTATGAACCGAGAGGTCCGGTGATTAACTGGATTAATAGTGTCCTCAAGTGGCGGTTGATTGATGCCAAGAAAAGACATACCAAAGGGGGAAAGGAGTACTCACTAGATGCACCAATAAACTCTTCCGATGGGGGTAAGGTCAATCAATCAGGTATGACCTATTTAGATACCGTTGCCCAACCAGAAGACACTCCGTTACCTTCACAGCTTGTACGTCAGTGTATTGAAGAAGACTCTGATGGGCTGTTTGCCAGCAAACACGTTAAAGGACATCCTAAAGCCAACTTCAGAACCATTGCTCTTTTATATCTAGACCGGAAGAGTTGGCAACAGACTGCTGTAGCAGTTGGGTTAAAGCCAAAGCAAGCGTCAACGGTGCAAAGTTTCTACTGGCGCTGTTGCAAGTATTTTGCTGACAGGT
>NZ_JAAHHE010000455.1:0-4258 GCF_010692525.1 Moorena sp. SIO3B2 | reverse complement strand
TATTTGCCCATCTACCCATCTAGCCATCTCCCTATCTGCAGAGGAATAGCGTTAATTTATCAATTTTGGATTTCACAAACAAGTCACAAAATTTTGCTAGTCCAAATCGATTAGTTCAAATGAGTTAGTCAAACTTGACTAGCTAGAAAACGTGACTTGTACAGAATCTCTGAAAAATTAATAATAATTACGTTGACAAACACGCCCTAGGCTTTCAGAGTCTGGTACGTGGCTGCTCAGTAAATCCAACCCGGTCAGTTAGGATGATTAGCGATCTGAGTCAAGTGTTGAGAAGAATTTTGGAACAGACCAGCCTATCGTCGAGGTTTCCAGAATTAGCGGAGGCTCAAATTTCCTTTGAGCGTCCCTCAGAAACGTTTAGTCCTGGACAGACGACGGTGAATTTATTTCTGTACGATATTCGGGAACACCTGGAATTACGTAATAATGAACCAACGATCGAGAGGCGCGATGGAAAGGCAATTATTCATAATCCTCCAAAGCGCATAGCCTGTTCTTATTTAGTCACAGCTTGGCCCATTGGTGGCGAAGAATTACCCCTGCAAGAACACCGATTACTCAGCCAAGTGCTGCAAGTATTCTCAGCTTATCCAACTATTCCAGAAATACCTTTTTTAGAAAATACCCGACTTGCTGGGCAAGAACCAGCCTTACCAATGGTAACTGCTCAAGTAGATGGCGTACAAAGCACTGCTGAGTTTTGGACTGCATTGGGGAATCAATTACGTCCTTCCATCACAGTTAAAGTAACCATTGCGATCAAGGAACTATTTGAGCCAGACCCAACCCCCATTGTCATTACTCAAGATTGGCAATTAGGTCAGCGGATTTCACCATCCTCACCACAACTTGTGCCAAGCACCGCACAACGATTTTTCCGGATTGGTGGGCGAGTTACGGATGCTGACAATAAACCTGTTGTAGGCGCAACGGTTATTTTGGTTGAGCGTAATCTGAGCGCAGCCACTGATAGAGATGGAAACTACACCATCGGGGCAATTCCTGCTGGTGCTTATACCTTACGGGTGCAGTTAGAAGATCTAGTACAGGAGGTTAATATCACTATCCCAGTAGAATCCGCAGCAAGTAATTACAACGTACAACTATAGGGATCGGTGTAGGAATTGTGAGAATTTTTGATGCCATATTCCCTACTCCCTACTCCCTACTCCCTACTCCCTACTCCCTGTTCCCTATTCCCTTTCCTATACAACAGTAAATTCTGTTTAATCAAGGAGTTAAAGATTATGCCACAGTATCTTTCGCCAGGCGTATATGTTGAAGAAGTTCCACCCTCATCTCGACCTATTGCTGGAGTCGCTACCAGTGTAGCCGGATTTATCGGTATCGTACCCCAAAGTATCCAACTCCCTGCCGAGCGTGTCGAAACTACTAGTGATGACACGACTACTGTTACCCTCAAAGTGGAAGAAAAAACTCTTCCGGAAGCCGGAACCCCTAATTTGGTAACTAATTGGAGTCAGTTCGTCACTACCTTTGCTGACTTACTTGGGGACAAGACTCTTGAGGATCTCACAGAGGTAGATGAAGCTAGTTTTGATGCCAATCAACTCAACGCCTGGAGTCGTTTTGCTCAAGCAGTTTACGGTTTCTTCAATAACGGTGGCACCAGGTGCTATGTGATCCGGATTAGTGCTAATACCGAGTTAGCTGCTGCTCTCAATAGTTTTGCTGCTATTGACGAAATCACCATGGTGGCTATTCCTGGCATTACCAGCCAAGCAGAACAACAAGCTGTCATAGACCACTGTGAAAACCTCCAAGACAGGTTTGCCATTCTTGATGGGCAACAAAATCCTACCACTTTTGACCGAGACAGCATTAAAGGTAGTACCAGAGATAGTAACTACGCGGCTCTTTACTTCCCCTGGATTACAGTTTTTGACCCTGCCCAACAAATTCTAGACCCATCAAGCACTGGCAGTATAATCCTGCCTCCCAGTGGACACATGGCTGGGGTTTACGCACGAGTCGATGGAGAAAGGGGTGTGTTTAAAGCGCCAGCTAATGAAGTGATTCGAGGCGCTCTAGATTTGGAATACAACCTCACTAAAGCAGAGCAAGACGGTTTAAATCCTCTAGGAATTAATATCATTCGCTCTTTTAAAGGCAATATCAAAGTTTGGGGAGCGCGCACCCTGGGAGGGGATGACAACGGAGAATATAAGTACATTAGCACCCGTCGTTATTTTAATTTCCTGCGAGAGTCCATTGATGAGGGTACTCAATTTGCGGTGTTTGAGCCTAATAACCTCGCACTTTGGCAGCGTATTAAGCGTACAGTCGGTGACTTTCTGTTGAATCAGTGGCGGGATGGAGCCTTGTTTGGAGCAACTCCGGAGCAAGCTTTCTTTGTTAAGTGTGACGCGGAAACCAATCCCAAAGAAGTACGGGAAGCAGGACAAGTTGTTGCTCTAATTGGTGTCGCTATTGTTAAACCAGCGGAGTTTGTCATCTTCCGCATTCAACAGATGGCTGGAGAATAGATAAGAATAGATATTTCTTGAATTACCCATTACCTGACTTATTACCAAACAACAAGGAGATGTGAGTTATGCCCAGAGTAGATCCGTATAAAAACTATCGCTTTCTGGTAGAACTAGATGGAATTGTTCAAGCAGGATTTTCTGAGTGTAGTGGTTTTGGTTCAGAAGTAGAAGTTGTCGAATACCGTGAAGGGGGAGATGATGCCACAGTACGTAAGTTGCGGGGCAAAGCTAGTTACCCTGATATTGCCCTCAAGTATGGTATTACTGACTCCAAGGAACTTTACGATTGGCATTTACAAGCAGTGAATGGGACAATTGAGCGCAAAAATGGCTCGATTATCCTGCTCAATGATGATGGGGAAGAAAAAGTGCGCTGGGATTTCTTTAATGCTTGGGCGAGTAAGTATGAAGCACCCAGCTTAGATGCTAAGGGTAGCGATGTTGGGATTGATTCCCTAACAATCACCTGTGAACGTTTGCAGAGAGTTAATGTCAGTTAACAGTAATCAGTTAACAGTCATCAGTTAGCAATCAGCCATAACCAAGAACCAAAATGCTACAGACGGAATACGAATTTATCTTACCAGCAGGGTATATAGATAAAGAAGGGAATTTGCATCAGGAAGGAGTCATGCGGATGGCGACAGCGGCGGATGAAATTCTGCCCCTCAAAGATCCTCGTGTGCAAAACAACCCAGCCTATCTGATTGTCCTGTTGCTCTCCCGTGTTGTCACTCGTCTTGGTTCGGTGGAGGTAGTTAATCCTAAGATTATCGAAAGTTTATTTGCCTCTGATTTAGCGTATTTGCAGGATCTGTACAATCGGATCAATGGCAATGGAATGCGATCGCTTCAAATTAGCTGCCCCCACTGTGAGCAAAATTTTGCTGTCGAACTCGATTTATCGGGGGAATCCTAGGCTACCCCCTTACCCAAATCCATGAGGAGGTAGCCTATCTGGCCTATCACTTCCACTGGCATTATGAATCAATCATGACCATGGAACACCGGGAACGCCGAAAATGGGTTACTGAAGTCGCCAAAATCAATCAGCGTTTGAATAGTTCGTAAAGGGAACAGGGAACAGGGAACAGGGAACAGAGATACTTTGAGTAGCTTTACAAAAGTTAACACAGTTTCGTTTATTTATGTCCAGGTACTTAGTTCAGTAGTGGGTAATTGGGGATTTTTTCCCTTTCTAAATAAGTCTAAATAAGATGGATAATTCAGCTTCACCAGCCAATAATTTCCAGGAATCGGGAAGTCCAGAAAATTCCCCTTTACTAAGTCGTCTGCAACGGCGACAAGAAAAGTCTGGTGGCGTAATTAATACCCGCCAACTGCACCGCCATTACCAATCTACCCAAGCAACTACGGCTAGGCTGACCCAACGATTAACCCTACCAGAACAAATTAACTCCCGTTATGGTGCGAGTGGTTTACAACCCAAGTTAAATCTGGAGCGTTTTAGTCGCCCTAGAGTAGAATCGGCTGATGTCAGTAATACCTATCTGGAGCCGATTAATGTTGCCCCTTCTAATGTTGCCCCTTCAGGGAGGGGAGAAGGGGTGCAAAGGTCAATGGCAACTAGGACTAATTCTCGCCAGTTTCCCGACAACCTAGGGCATCAGGGGAGATCCCAACCACCATCTGGATCTGTCCCATCAACTAGTCCCAAAGTCCCGATTATCAGCCAAATTAAATCTTCTACTGTATCCAGGTCTAGT
>NZ_JAAHHE010000454.1:0-4263 GCF_010692525.1 Moorena sp. SIO3B2 | reverse complement strand
GCTGAATCAGAAACTATAGCGCTAGGGGTAGTCAATGCAGAAGGCTTAAAATGCGATCGCTGTTGGAACTACGGACCTAAAGTAGGTACAATTGCTGAGCATCCTACCATCTGCGAACGCTGTAATGCTGCCTTAGCTGGTAACTTCTGAGGTAACTTGTTAACTGACTTTTGACACTCCCCGCTTTAAAAAGACGGGGATTCTTCATTCAACGAGCCAGCTTACTGAACCTGGTCGGAACCAAGAACAATAGAGGCCGATTCTCCTGAAGCGTTTGGATCAATGACCCAGGTTCCGGTGTGCCCCACCGTACCCAAGGCTCGATTTAGTATGTTGATTGCAGCGTTGTGGTCACGGTCTAATTCACAGCCACACCCACAGACGTGAGTCCTGGTTGATAATGACTTTTTAACCACTTCGCCACACTCAGAGCAGTTTTGACTTGTGTAGGCAGGATTCACTCCGACCGTGACCCTTCCAAACTTCTTGCCAAAATGCTCTAACCATTTCCTAAATTGATACCAACCTGCGTCATTAATAGATTTAGCGAGACAGTGATTTTTCACCAAATTTTTGACTCTCAAATCTTCATAGGCGACCAGATCGTTAGACCGGATTACGCAACGTGCCGGAGACGAAACCTTAGAAGAGTGCAGCCTTACAACAAAACCTGCCACCTTTGATGCATAGCCTATCAACTATAAAGGCTGCACTCTTCTTGCGGTAACTTCTAACCAGTCTCTTGGCATGTTCTTCACGCTGCCTACTTATCTTGAGATGCTGCCTACCTAATCTATTGATGGCTTTTTTACGATTGGATGAGGCTTTCTTTTTCCGGGAAACTCGGCGTTGATAAAACTTTAACCGCTTTTCCCCTGTTCTATAAAACCGAGGATTTGGTTGGGTATTACCCATGGAGTCAGTATAGAACTCTTTCAGTCCTACGTCTAACCCAATAGTCGAATGACTTGGCTCTAATTGTTCGTCTATATCAACCGAGACACAAAACTGAACATAGTACCCATCAGCCCTTTTGACTATACGAACTCGCTTGATTGATTTTTGGTCAAAACGCCACAAGTCCCATGTGCCTTTGAGCTTAAGCTTTCCGATTCCTTTTTTGTCACTGAAAGTGATTGATTTTTTGTCAGGGGATAACTTCCATCCTGACTGCTTATATTCAACCGACCTACAGTGTTTATGAAAGCGAGGGTAGCCCTTTTTCCCAGGTACTTTTTTCTGGCAATTTTCAAAGAAGCGAGATATCGATGACCGGAGATGAAACCTTAGAAGAGTGGAGCCTTATTTCATGAGTTTTAACCCTTTTTTGCATAGCCTGTCGCCTATAAAGGCTCCACTCTTCTTACGGTAACTTCTAACCAAGCCCTTTCAGCAGCAGCCTGTCGGGCGGTAGAGTTTAAATCATTAGCAAATGGGAAGTTTTTAGCTAGTATTTTAGAATACTTACTAAGGTCGTACTTGCCAGTCCCTTTATTGTCCATCCACAAACAAATACAACTGTTTCGGATAAACTTGACTGTCCGAATCGCTTCGTCGATGGCTTGATATTGAAGGGGTTTACCGTATGCTTTGAACTCTAATATGATCACCGAATTTCGACCTCTATTCGATAGAAGATTACCCTAACACGTTTTAAATAAAACGTCAAGTTATGACTTAATTTTTTTCACGGCGACTAAAGTCGCTACCTGGCTTTCATCCCCGGTTTAAAAACACGGGGCTTTCAGCCTGGAGCAGTCCCGTAAGTTATTGGTGATTGAGAGATTGCTAAGGACAGTTAGCACTATTGGCCAGATCAGGGATTAGAGATTCAACACTAATCCCTGATTTGTTCCATACTCTTAATCCCCTCAAGCTTAAGTAAAAATTCTTCTGTCAACTTGAAGAATGCTTTAGAGCCAGCAGAATTAGGATGAGCGATAACTACAGGACTAAAACTATCCACAGCTTTAGCAACATTAACATCCATGGGAATGCGAATTTTAAAAATTTGGTTGCTATCGAAATCGTTATCAACTCGCCTCATCACTTGCTTATAGTACCTACCCATCAGTCCACCGCCTGACAAAATAAAGATAATCCCCAACAGCTGCAAGTTAAGAGGACTATCCTGCTGATGACTTTCTTTGAGCCTGGCAATCCGTCTTTCTAGAAGTTGAATCCCTACAATAGATAAAGGTTCTGGTCTGGCTGGTAGCAGATATAAATCACTAGCCACAATGCCACTGCGAGTCAAAAGATTGTACCCAGGAGCGCAATCTAAAATAATAAAGTCATAGTTAGGGATAATCGGCTCTAATATCCCTTTGATTAATAAACTTTCAAAGCGGCTCCAAACCTTACTAAATTCCACCTCCCCTTCCTGAATAGATTGCTTATGGAGTAGATCAGAGACTACATATTCATCATAAAGCTCAATATCTCCCGGCAATAAATCCAATCCTTTGATATTACAATTATCAGTTTGAATAATATCCTCAATTGTTAAGCGACTGCGATAGCTAGGTTTAATGACTTTGTCAATTAACCGACTTAATGTCCGCCTTCCTTTTCTAGCTTTAGCAAATGCTTGGGGCTGCATTAAGCTCAAGGTTCCACTAATTTGGGTATCTAAATCGACCACCAAAACCCGCTTATTATGATTTTTGGCTAAGCAAGTCGCCAAGTTGACGGTGAGGGTGGTCTTGCCCACACCACCTTTCATATTGACTGTACTAATAACTAATCCCATTTATTAAAGTGATCTTGCCATGACACCATTTATTATCATTAAGTATTATTGGTCACTAGGCAAGAATTCCGATGGATTACGATAATTTACCCTTGGGCAGTCCGCAATTATCCAGTAAGTTGTCGAGAGTTACACTGGAATCCTCGCTTGAATCCTCAACTGATGTCATCGTTGTTTATCGTGGTGATTCTATTAGAGAATTCAGTTGCCATAGCCAGATTTGTTATGTATCCTAACTAAATACCCCCCAAAATTGGGGGGATTTCAGCTAGGGAAAAGGTATTTGGCGAAACCTGAACTGTTATGAAACCTTTTCCCTTTTCTTTTTTAGGTTAATCAGAAACCAAGGCTTCCTAAACCTCCAAAAGGAAGATTTTTAGGTAATGTTAGTGAGATTGATGGTGAGATTGATTTCCCCGTTTTCCTTTGATCATGGAAGCAGCACCAAAGGCACCAAATACTAACATACCCAATACCGAGGTAGGTTCGGGAACTTTAACACCACCATTGATGAAGAATAATGTCCGGTCATAGACCTTGCCACCAACGTCTCGCCCTAATTGTCCCCCGAATATATCTCCATCATCGAAGTGAATGCCACCGTAGATGCGAGAAATACCAGCTTCATCAGCAGCATCGGAAAATGTCTCCCAAAACAGGGTGACTTGATCCGTGGGAGTCAAACCAGGTTCAAAAAGAGAGGAACCAGGGAGAAAAGTTACTGAATTGCCGAAGTAATCACTACCGGTAAATAGCTTAAAAATCTCAGCTGCAGCAGCACTGAAAGCACTATGTCCTGAGGTAAATTCCGCAAAGGGAGGGGATGGATCGGCACCAGGAGTTTGGTAGGTAATGAAATCACTAGCTAATAGCCTTATGGTTCCTACTCCTGGTCCACCATAAGATTCGATCGCAAAGCCTCCCAGCTCCTGATCGAATTCACCAATTAAGCCCAGCTCACCTAGTTCGCGGATCGCTCGGACAGGACGAGTATAGTCGTAGAAGACTTTTGCTTCCCAAGTCGCAATGCCCGCATCCAAAACTGCATTCCCCAGACCAAAGTAAAGTTGGATATCTTCATCTAGGGTTTGGTTATCCCGTTCAGAGACGAATGAACCAAAACTCATCCAAGTTCCAGGAGGGAAGGGGGTGCCAGAGGGGTCTTCCCAGAACTCAGCCACTAGTTTTTGCTCATCGGTGAGATTAGCGCTGACCTCAACGATGCGCTCAGCTTGGTCGATAAACCCAGGGTTAACAACGTCAGTATTAACCTCGCCGTTTTCGTTAACCAGACTAACCTCTGTGCCATCCTTAAGGGTGACGGTACGCTTCTCCCGATTTAGAGTACCCTCTACACGCAGAAAAGGTTCTGGTGCTGGTGGTCGAAATTCAGAGCCAGAGTTCAAGGCAAAGGGAGTAACATTGCCCCACTGGGGAGTCAGAAACCGTTGCAGCCTGGCATCCGGGCTGCCAATTGGTACCCGTTCTGGTGTCCAGCGAGTGATATCGAC
>NZ_JAAHHE010000453.1:0-4266 GCF_010692525.1 Moorena sp. SIO3B2 | reverse complement strand
TATGTTTCACAACCTTCTAATAACTGCTTAAAATTTTGTTCGGCTTTTTCTCCCAAACGGCTCGCTCCAAACTTGATATAACAGGTTTCGCTTCCAGCTTCGGTGTCTTTACCATAGTGGCAAATAGCAAAACCCATTAGACCTTTTTCATCGAAAAAAAAGATTGTTTCCCCTAAATTTTGCTTTTCAACAACACGAATTTCAACCTCTAGATCTAGCCCCTCATGGAAAGAAGCAACTAATTCACGGCTGGCTTTAAGGCACTCTAAACGTTGGTTATCAGAAATTTTAGAATATCTAAATTCTTGTAATTTTTTTGTTTTTTTGATAGGTTTTTTTGACATAATTGCTGTCAAAAATCGAGGGTAGAATCCATACTTCTGATATAAATAGAGATGCTTAGGGCTGTTGGAACGAGTAAAAAAACCTGACTGCTCAATCTGCCACTGTTTTAGACATTCCATCGCTGGTTCAATTAATTGTTGAGCGATTTTATGACCCCAAAAATCTGGATGGACTGCTAAGGGTCCAAAAAGTCCAAAGCTTCCCCAGTTAATCGCAAAATTGACTCCAACTAGCTGTCCATCAACTTCAGCTCCAAAAGCAGTATTTGGGTTATTAAACCAGCGGTTCATGTATGTTATGTCTGCTCCATAATTACTCGAACCATAAGGCTCTGTTAAAGCACTAAAAGCCTCTCGAAAAACTTGATCGGCAAGTACTAGTTCATCTTTGCGTAGTGTGCGAATATCAACGTACATAACTTTTATTTTTTTTCAAATTCATTAAGTAATATTTTTATCCTTTATTTCCCTATCAAAATAATCATAATTCAGAGCCATAACCATCAAACCAGAAATCTTGATTGTCTTCAGTAAAAGTATAACTTATAACCGGCTATTTTAGCTGAATAGGAGCCTCATTATACAAATTTGGAGAAATTCAGCCATCTTTTGCCGAGCTATTTCCGACTGGGAAAGTTCCCAATTAGACTGAAAAACATGCCACATGCCATCAGACAGATATTGTTGGGTAAATACGGAACTACTAATATCTAAAATCTAAATAGACTTTCTCAGGATTAATTTGTAGAATTAGGAGCTACAAAGCCCTGTATTTACATTCATAAAAAATCAAAAAAGGGGCAGGCTATGACAGCAATTTTTATGGTGTTATGTCCAGTATTTTGTAATCAATAAGCCTGCCCTTACCGAACAGCGGAAGTTATAACTCCTTAACCAACCTATGGTCAACTATTTGTTACCTGACTGTAAGGAAAAACATGATGCATCTTTTTTGATGAAACTTAACAATACCCACTTAGACAAAAACAAAGTTAGCTTCACTCAAACTATTTGACTGAACTCCTAGTAGAATTGCTAAGTCTTGAGTTTCAGTACTAATTACAGTGTTAGTTCCATCTTGAGTTAAACTCAAATCGCTAAATTCTAAATCTAGATCGCCAATACCTAGCACATCCACTTCTAATTCAAAGTCGGTGATGGTGTTAACTCCCTCTGGCAAAGAACTGATAGCAATCCAGAAGGAATCAGTCCCAGGTCCACCAGTAATAACGTTCCCACTTCCGGTACTAACAAATATTGTATCATCTCCATCTCCAGCAATAATACGGTTATTTCGACCAAGGAAGAAAAGGTCGTTGTCTTTTCCGCCCTCCAGAAGGTTGTTACCACTGGCATTTGTAACATCAAAAATGTCGTCGCCAGAACTACCAAATACGAAGTCTCCATCTCCATCAAAGCCAGGAGTTATCCCAACCTTGAATAAATCATCATCTTCAGAACCAAAAACTTGTCCCAAGATATCATCATCTTCACTGGTTGTATCATCAACTTCACTGATGCTAATTAACGCAATCGGATAGTTTGGAACTGTAAAATCGGCGGAGCTAGTAGGGACAGCATTCTCCACATCCTTTGGAGATAAAATATTGCCATCGGGAATAAAACCAGGATGCTGGATGATCACACCTTTTTCATCGATACCAGTGTTTGGTTGAAAATCAATTAAAGGAACTGGGCCAACGCCTACTGCATTAAATCTATCTTCGTCATTCACTTCGGTACCAGCATCCAAAATTTCAGTTCCAGAAATGATAAAGCTAGTAGGAACAAAATTACCTGCATCGTCAAATATCTGATGTTCGATAGCATTTTCGTTACCGAAAAAAGCATCATTGCTAGGAAGGATCATCGAAGCGTAGCTAAAATACTTACTACCAGGAATACTATTGTCAATAGAAACTATCGTTGACACGATATCGCCTGGGAATAAATCTAGGAAAGGATCTGGAGTTGTCCCAATTAACCCTTGGGCAAACCCACCTTCTGTATCGTTAAAATCTTCCATCAGGTCTTCAGCATTACCGTCTTCAGCTAATCTCTCAATAGCTATTGATGCAGGGGAATTCAAGTCAAATGTATCAAATCTACCATCATGAATACCAAACCAGAGTGGACTAAACAAGGTACCATTTCTTGGTGCTAGATTTTCGACAGTGATTTTTAATTTGAATTGATTATCCATAATTAATCTCCTAATCAACACAATTTGGATAATTTATAAAGCAAGAACTTAAACTTTTTTGTTGAAATAGTTAAGTCTTGATATTTTTCCTTGAACCGGATCATCAATGCCTGAATCATTGTATGCATCACCCCTCTTATCAAGAAGATCAAAAATACTTGCATTCTTTCTTAGCGCTAGCGGTAATTGCTTTTGGAACGCCCATCCGTGATTGCATAGGCCGCTATTTTTTAAGCATTGTTCAGAATTACTATGACATAGAGTTTGTGCATCTATGGTAAAAGCATTCACACCACAGTTCGCAACAGAAATAAAAATGGTGGGTGACACTACAAGTTTTATGACTACCTACAATATTTATTCAAGCTTCATACACCCTAGCATAAAAAATGTGTCAGTTGCGGGCGATCCTAAATTTCTCCTTCAAAGCAGAGAACACCAACCCCCCGACTGTAGTCCATGGCTCCCCAGCTTTTAAAGGAACCTTTTAGACCCTTGAATTTACCGCCAGCTTCGACAATATTGTATTCGGTTTGAGCCATATATAAGTTGTCCTCAACTGGTGTATGTATTGATGTATCCTCAGTATAGAGATAGCTGCCATCATTGGTCACAAAGTAGTGTTTCAAGTCATATTTTTTCTTACCATCGGGCAAATCTTGTGACCCAGTTACTTTTGCGTAGACACCACCATCAAAAACTCCTGTCATTGCGACTGAAAAGTTTGATTCGTCAATTGCCCTAATGTTGGCAGTACCACCAATTGAAATCGTCTCAGACATATTATTATCCTGTATTTTTAAAGTTTGTCAAAATTGCCTTGATCCGCCTTCAGTGGAAGGCAAAAGTTATAGGGCAGAGGCTTGAGCGGGAAAGACTGGTATTAAATTTAGACTTCTTGCCTTCCGCCATTAGGCTTTAAAACCCCAGCTTGTGTAAGGTATCCACAATTAGTTGGGGTTTCAATTCCCATTTAATTGCCTTCTGCCTTAATTTAATGACTTATAAAAACTTAGGCAAAATTACAACCCCCTTAGTATTGTGAAGCAACATTATTTTTCAGGTTGTGGGACTCATGACCCTTTAAAGGTGGTGTGAAAACACATACGAGGCGCAAATTAGTCTTAGCCCGTAGGTAATGCTTATCATGCTGATCGAGAGCATACATAGTTCCCGGTTTTATGGGATAGATAACACCATCTGCTTCTACTTCACCTTCTCCTTCAATACAGTAGCAAGTTTCTTTATGATTTTTGTATTCCAGTAAAGACTCTGTATTGGCAGTAACAGTGGTGTCAGTAAGGGAATATCCCATAGAATCTTTTTCAATCAAGAATCTACGACTTCTCCCATTGCCCCATTCAATATCCCTTTCGGTGTTAATAAGTTTTTCCAATTCATTCACAATCATTTCATTAGTCTCCTATTAGCTAAAAAACGTTAGTTTGATGTCAATTATGTTACCATTTGTTTGAAGATACCGAGGACGATAGCTTCAGCTAGTTGGGGTTTAAATCCCCATTTAATTGCCTTCTGTCCTGATTTAATCACTTATAAGAACTTAGGCAAAATTACAACCCCCTTAGTATTGGGAAGCAACATTATTTTTCAGGTTGTGGGACTCATGACCCTTTAAAGGTGGTGTGAAAACACATACGAGGCGCAAATTAGTCTTAGCCCGTAGGTAATGCTTATCATGCTGATCGAGAGCATACATAG
>NZ_JAAHHE010000452.1:0-4297 GCF_010692525.1 Moorena sp. SIO3B2 | reverse complement strand
AGTTGTTCAGTTTCTAGGAGTTTTGATAAATCTGCCACCTCAAATGGTATATTTTCTGAGCGACCAACATTGATTTGCTCCCAATAATCACTTTTTTTATGGAAACGCAAACGCAGAGCATCGTGATGCTCTAATATTTTACCTACCGCTCTTGATAACAACTCCTGATCGATTTGAGGTGACACTGATAACAGCATAGATTGGTTAAAGTGGTGCATCTGTGGCTGATTTTGTTCAAAGAACCAATGCTGAATTGGAGTCAATGGTATTTCTCCTGTCACTAAACCCTGTTGATGTTGCACAATCTCCATCACTCCAGCTACCATTGCTTGTCTGGCAATGGTTTGATTTTGCAATAGCTGTTTGGTGGTCAGTTGAATACCTACTTTTTGAGCACGGGCTACTATTTGAATGCTAATAATTGAGTCTCCACCTATTTCAAAGAAATTATCATGGATGCCTACCTGTTTTATGCCTAATACTTCTTGCCAAATCTCGGCTAGAGTCTTTTGAGTTTTGGTTTGGGGTGGCACAAACTCTTGAGAACTAACTAATTCTCCATCTGGTACTGGCAATACGTTACGGTCTACTTTTCCATTGGGAGTCAGTGGCAGTTGTGGCAACAGTATAAACCTACTGGGTATCATATATTCTGGCAACCGGTCTTTCAGATACTGTTTCACTTTCCCTATTTGTTCTATTTGTTCTGTATCTGATCCTTCTAGAGTTTCACTTTCTAGGACTATATAAGCTACTAGACCTTTATTACCAGAGTTATCTTTCCTTGCTAATACTACTGTTTCTTTAACTTGGGTATGTTGATTGATGGTAGCTTCTATTTCCCCAGTTTCTATCCGATATCCTCGCACTTTTACTTGATGATCTATCCGACCTATAAATTCAATATTACCATCTGGTAAGTAACGAGCTAAATCTCCTGTTTTATATAATTTTGATTTATTCTCAAAAGGGTTAGAGATAAATTTTTCGGCTGTGAGTTCGGCGCGCTTGTGGTAGCCTCTTGCTAAACCATCTCCTCTAACATGAAGTTCTCCTACTACTCCTATAGGCACTGGTTGTAATTGGGAGTCTAGGATGTATATTTTGGTATTGGATATTGGCTTACCTATAGGCAGATTTGTTGCTCCTTCTGCTACTTGATTCACCTTGTACCATGAAGAAAATGTGGTGTTTTCTGTTGGTCCATACACATGAAGCAATCTTTCTGGTGCCCCTTTCTCAACTACCTGTTTCACTGATTTCGGGTCTACTGCCTCTCCTCCAAATAACAAATTTTTCAAGGTACTGAATGCTTCTGGTACTGAGTAGGCTAACTGATTAAATAAAGCTGTTGTCAAAAACAGTGTCGTAATTTTTTCTTGTTTGATATAGTTGACAAACTCTTGAGGAGAAAGGAGTAGAGATTTGGTAATTATTACTACCATAGCTCCGTGTAATAAACCTCCCCAAATTTCAAATGTGGCTGCATCAAATGAGGTGCTGGAAACTTGAGCTAATCGGTCTGTTGGTTTCAGTTGCACATAGTTGGTGTTGCAAACAAGTCTAACTACTCCTTGATGGAGAATAGTTACTCCCTTTGGTTGACCTGTAGAACCTGAAGTATAGATAAGGTAGGCTGACTGATTAGCTGTTATCTCATTTTCTAAATTTTGCTGACTCTGTTGACTAATAATTTCTTCATATGTATCCAAACAAATCACAGATGCTATAGTTTCTGGTAGAATAATTAGCAATTTTTGTTTAGTTATCACTACTGATAGTTTAGCATCTTCTATCATGTAATTGAGACGCGAAGTTGGATAATTCGGGTCTAGTGGCACATAAGCTCCTCCGGCTTTGAGTATGGCTAATAAACCTACCACCATCTCTACTGAACGCTCTACACATATTCCCACTAGGGTTTCTGGAGCTACTCCCAATTTTTGCAAGTAATGGGCTAGTTGATTGGCTTTGCTGTTTAATTGGGAATAGGTCAGCTTTTGTTCTTCAAATACTACTGCTACTGCATCTGGGTTTTTCTCTACCTGCTCTTCAAATAACTGATGGATACATTTGTCTTTTGGGTAATCGGTTTTTGTGTTATTCCACTCTACTAATAGCTGCTCTAACTCTACCTCTGTCATTAATGGCAACTGCCCTAACTTCTGTTCTGGATTAGTTACAATTCCTTCTAACAACGTTTGGAAATGACCTAACATCCGAGTTATAGTGCTAGCTGCAAACAAATGTGTGCAGTATTTTAGCCGCGCCACCAGAGATGAGCCATCTTCTATGATTTCCAAATCTAAATCAAACAGACCCTCTTGATTAGGCATTGTCAGAGGTGTAACCTCAATTCCTCCCCAATTCACTGAACTTTGTCTTTGATTCAGCAAAAATTTTGAATTTTCTGATGATTGCTGGAATTGCAGTAAAGCGAAGGCTACTTGAAAAATTGGAGAACGACTTGGATCGCGCTGAGGTTGTAATCTTTCCACCAATAAAGCAAATGGATAATCTTGATGTTCGAGTGCTTCTAGAACTGTATGACGGACTTGGGTAAGAAACTCTTGGAAAGTCTCATCTCCCGACAAATTAGCCCTCAACACAACTGGATTAACAAAGTAGCCTACAATTGAGGCAAACTCAGCCTGACTTCTACCAGAGGTTACAGAACCAACTAAGATATCCTCCTGGCCTGTATAACGATAGAGGAGAATTTGAAAAGCTGCCAGGAGAACCATGTAAAGGGTTACATTTTCCTTCTTAGCCAAGTTTCTCAGTTGTTGGTTAAGTTCTTCAGGTAAATGCCAATACTGGGCACTTCCCCTAAAGGTCTGTATTGGTGGCCTGGGTTTGTCTGTAGGCAAATTTAAAACTGGTAACTCCCCAGCTAGTTTTTGTTGCCAATAGCTCCACAGTTTTTCTCCCTGAGTGCTATCAACCATTTCCTTCTGCCAGCGAACATAATCTCGGTAGGTAGACTGAATCAGAGGAAGTGATGCTTTTAAACCTGAAGTTTGCGCTTGGTAAAGTTTTGATAACTCCGTCATACTCAAATCTATTGACCGACCATCCCACGCGATGTGATGTATGGTTAGCAATAGAATCTGTTCTCCCTCAGACCGGGTGAAGTATCTGACTCGCATCACTGAGTCTGTATCTAGAGCAAACGGATGATAATGTTCCTTGAGTAATCTCTCTTGTAGTTCATCTTGACTCCAAGTAGAAGTATTTATCTCCAAGAAGTCTAACTCTTGATTGTGATTAACTTTTTGAATCGGTTCTATATCTAGCTTGGGAAATATGCTACCTAAAATAGGATGGCGTTCTCTGAATTTCTGGCAAACTTGATGCCAAACTTTTACATCTACTGGGTCACTAATCTGGATAGCAACTGAAATATTATATGCTCCACTATTTGGTGCTAACTGCCACAAAAACCACATTGCTTTTTGTCCATAAGACAAGGGATAGACTTCGAGAATATCAGGCTGTTCCCTCAATAGCTTTAATATTTCAGTTTTGTGCTGCTTTACTTGAGCAATAATATCTGGAGTTAATACCTCTTGGGAATCGCCTATGCGCAAATTTTCACCATCGCACAAGAACTTAACCCCTTTGATGGAAAGGTTTTGTAGAAATTCAACTAAATTCATAATTACACCTCTATCCAGTTAATATCTTTGAAGTTATTAGCTTCAATTTCTTCTTTGATATCACTTTGGGCTAGTTGCTGATTTAATTCCTGTGATATATCTGCAATGGTAAGTCCTGCTATAAACTTGGTAACTGGGAGCGTGACTTCTAACTGACTTTTAACCCGATTTCTCAGTTCTAATGCCATCAAGGAGTCAACTCCCATTGTGTTGAGAGGCTGTTGTATATCTATTTGATAATTTTTTATCCTTAGCACCTGAGCAATTTCACTTTGGAGGTGAGCCACTAACAGATTTTCTTTTTCAGTCATCGATGCAGTCTTAATTTTTTCTAAAAGCTGGTACTCCTTAACTGATTTTTCTGTTTGACTTACTGTTAAATCGTCGAAAAATGGTGGACTCACCCCTCCAGGCAGTTTTTCTATAAACTGAGACCAGTTTATAGGAACTATCCCCACGCCTATAGCATTAGTGCCCAACAATAGTTCTAGAGCTTCTACTGCTTTCTGAGGTAGAATTGGATCAATTCCTCTTCCTTGGTTTTGAAACTTCTCAATTCCTTTCAACTGAGATTCCAAACCAATTCCTAATATAGCACCCCAGTTAATAGTTATTGCTGGCAATTCTAGGGATTTTCA
>NZ_JAAHHE010000451.1:2531-4318 GCF_010692525.1 Moorena sp. SIO3B2 | reverse complement strand
GGTCAAGGCCAAGGAATCTGGGGATTAGCGGCCAACTCGCTAGCCACTGCTGCTGCGCCGTATTGATTCAGATGACTCGGATCAGCAAAATACTGATTTTGGTTTAGCCACTGCCTCCCCATATCGATAAAGATAAATCCTTGATCAGTTTGTTTGAGCATCCACTGTTGCAATTTCTGTTCACGACTCAGACGCACTGGATCTAAATAGTCTTTGGTAAGGGGTAAGTTAACCACCACTAAGGGAATATTTTGTTTCTTCAAAAAGCTTTTAATAGCATTGACAGCAGTAGTCTGCTTACCGGCAAAACTGAAGGGCTGATAATCGGCATCATATCTCCCTGACACTCGTGGATGGCTCCGATAGTAAATTTTTGGGTTAAAGGTGCCATTCATAGGGAGAAAACCATTAGCATTGATGGCAAAAGTACTATAGCCAGTGTTGGCGGGAGTTGACTGTTTTGAAACCAGTTGCAGGTTGCAGGTTGCAGGGTCTAGGTTGCAGGGTCTAGGTTGCGGATTTGAAGTTAAGGTCGCTGTTGCCCAAAGTCTAGTTTCCGGTGCCCATTTTTGATAAATTTTACTAGTAACACTGGAAATAGTAGACTCAGAAATAGCTTGGCAAGTATTGGCTGATTCCTTTTGACTTTTAGGAAGTGTGGGGCGATCGCCTGCCAACAAACGTTTATATCCCTCAGAGGCGACAAGGGATTGATAGGTGCGGTCTACTCGTCCACTATTGAAGGCACGCACCCCATCAGCCCAGATCACTAACCGTGGCAATTGTTCTGGAGTCAGGAGCTGACGGAGTTGGAAGTCAACAAATTGAGCTGTGGCACCATTGACCCCAAAATTGAAAACCTTTAGCTCTCCTTTGCCTAATATCCCTAAGGATTTTTGGAGTTGCTGAGGATCAAGCCCTTGCAATGCCCGGGAACTACCTACAATGAGAATGTCAGGCCTACCAACGGCAGCAATATAGGATAGATAAAGCCGCAGCTGCTGATCAAATATTTCGTTATCAAAACTAGAGAAGGGCAAGGATGACGTGGTTGCTACTGCTTCTAGGTAAGCTAACTCTAGGTTCTTGATATATTCAGCAATTTTTTTTTGAGCAAAAATCCGTTTAGGACTGTCTGCTGGGATAGCTTGCAAATCCTCAATGGCTTGAATCCACTCATTGATCACAAAATTCCAATCTTCTGTTGATCGAGCCAATTGTGCCATACCAGTTGCTCTTCGTTCTTTTTTCATACCCTTGGTAATCGGATCAATAGAAGAGCAGGCTGGGGGAGAAACCTGATCGACTACTTGATTGCCAGGGGATACTGCTAGTGAGGGGAGTAGTGTGTTTCCTGCATGGTAGAGTGGCGTAGTCTTCCAAAAGCCAGCGGCAAGTAGAAGTGATACTATGGTAGCGCTACTGTAGAGTCTAAACCAGAATTTCGGCATAGTTTCGCTCTTGGTACCCTCAACTTACTTCAATCAGTTCAAACAGAACTATGTTGACACTCCACCTTCTGAGAAGGAAAAGGATTATTAGTGAGAGCGAGTCCAATATTATCTAGTTTAACACAACTTTGATACCAATGTATTAACAGAGTTTGCTCAGTTCATTCTATCTATAATTATCTATAATTAGGATAAGGAGGTTTAGTTAAACCGTTCTGCTTCAGCCAATTCGTAGTAAGACAGTTTTTAGGTTTCACCACATAGTTGAATTAAAACAGTTCTGTCTCTAGGTCCATCTAATTCAACGAATAAAACCGATTGCCAGGTGCCCAAAGC